>JAYUBX010000239.1:0-4224 GCA_043740665.1 Candidatus Neomicrothrix sp. | reverse complement strand
ATTGAGCGCTGGTCGCAGGCGTCTCAGCCGCGCCGACTGGTTGGCCGATGACAGGCACTGGCGGGCACTTCGGCTCTGAGGTAGGTCGGCCGCTGGAGGTCGAGAAAGATGCGGATCGTGGTGGACTTCCCCGAGCCGTTGGGGCCGAGAAATCCGAAGACCTCCCCGTGACGGACCGACATCGTGAGTCCCTCGATGCCGCGGACGTTTCCATACCGCTTGGTCAGCTCCTCGGTCTCGATGGCATCGGTCACCGCCGACGCCCCGGTGCTCCGGCGGCGGTCAGGGGTTGAACCGAGCCCTCTGGGTGGGCTCGGCTGCCGGGCGGCGCAACGAAGTCGGGGCTGGGTTGGCTCAACGAGTCCCCGGGGATGACTTGATGACCCATGTTCTGACGGTGGCTTCTGGCCATGGCGGCTCGATCTTTGCAGCGCAGACGGGACATTCCGAGGACGGGGAGGTCGACCGCGGGTGTGAGCCTCGCTGTGCTCCGAAGTGGCTGCCGCAGCGTTGGCACCACAGGACTTGAGAGGCCTCTGATCCCACGGGCGGGTGCTGGCCGTCGGCGACGTCCTCGGCGGGAACATCGGCCTGTCCGGGGTCCTCGATCGATGCGACGATCCCGCCATCGGAGTAGACCGTGACCGGCCCGTCGACGGAGACGACGAAGACGATCGTGCGCGCTTCATCGAAGGAGAACCGTCTCGCTGATCCGTGGCGCGTGCCGCGACCCGGTCGTGCTCTGATCAGCTCTGCTGATCGCTCGGAGCCGGTGAGATGCACCCCGGTCTCGATGACCCTCGCCTCCGGATCCAGGAGGGTGGCCCCATCGATCTGGGACAGCAACTGGCGGAGGGCGCTGTGGGACCCGCGGTCGAGCAGGGACAGCGCTGGCAGCTGCAGTCGGGGGACCGGGCGCCGGACATGGCCGAGTTGCTCGTCCCCGTGTGGGTCGAGCAGCCAGACCAGTGCGGCGCCCGTAGGGGCGGGCGCCAGGGTGTGGATACAGAAGTCGAGAATGGCTGAGAGCACGTCGGGCGAACATCCGGGAACGGAACGAATGATGTCGCGGGCGTAGGCGTCGGCATAGGGCCGCTCCCACCATTTGGCACCGTCCCACACGATCAGGGTCCGGTTCGTGTAGGCGCGAACCACTCCGTGGGCGGTTCTCTGCACGATCACGAGTTCGGGAGGTGCCCGGCGTTGGGCCTCGACCAACACGCTCTCACGGTCGTGCGGGGTTTGGAATGTGGCCAGGTCCGCATCTTCGGACGTGAAGAGAACGAAGGATTCCCGACCGTCAGCGAGGAGCCGTAGGCCGCGCAGGGAACATCCTGCGGCGTCGGTGATGGCCAGATTCGACCAGCCGTCGAGGTCCGACCTCGCGTTCGCGACGAGCGCCCCATAGGTGGGGAACTCGCGCTCGTGGCGAGGCGGGAACCTGGCGTAGTCGAGTTCGGCGAGCACGCGGGTGCCGTTCCGGCCGTCGAGCTGAAGCGTCACCCCCGCGTCGTGCAGTTCCTCGCGCAACCGCATTTGTCGGCGTTCAACGCGTTCGGACTCGTTCACGGCTGGCGACACCCTCCGATCATTGGCCGGGTGTGACGAGGCTACCCCTGGCCGTTGAGGACGCTGGAGTGCCGTCGACGTGTGGTGGTCGACCGCGCCTCGGCCGAGGCATGGGAAGGGCATGTCCTTCCGGCCGGAGATGTGACATCCCAGTGGTCAGCGGTTTCAGGTCGGGGTCGGGTCCTTCCTGGTGTGGATAAAGATTCGTCGGGCGACGACCACGCTGAGCACACAGAACCCGATGAGCATGAGTGCCGGTTGGTCATGTTCGAAGAGTTCGAAACCGAGCGCGGCGATTGCGGCGACGCAGGCTGCGCTCCCGATGTGGGCGAGCATGCGGGCGGTTCTCGTCTCAGCGGTCCGGGCCGCGAGGTGGTTCACGAGTGCGAAGACGGCCAGGAACGTCGCAGATCCGAACGCCAGGACTTCGAGGATGCCGGGCAGCATGGCGAACACGCTGCCGAGGACGGTCAGGAGGGCGAGGGCGCCCACGGGCAGGCCATTGAGCTCTCGGTCGAGGCGGACCGGCAGTTCGCGAGCCTTCGCGAGGTCCCTCATCTGGCGGGCGGTGGCGAACAAGGTGGCGTTGATCGCCGAGCCGGTGGCCAACAGAGCCCCGACCGTGGCGATCGGGGGAGGGTCCGTCTCGGGTGGTCGATGTCGTCGTAGTCGTAGGCGAGAAGTTCGAAGCCCTCGTACGCGACGAAGATCGACGCTGCTCCGAAGACGAGTCCTCCGACGCCCCTGTCGGCCAGTGGTTCGAGCCGGTTCGCCGAGAAGTGCCAGAGGCCGACCGCGGCGATGCTGCCGAGCTCGACCAGCTTGATGAACACGACCGCGTCTTCGGTGAGTGCCGACGCGCCCACGCCACGAAGGTTGATGGCAAGGAAGAGGACGAGTACCCCGACCGATGCCACCCGGGCGACGAGGTCACCGGCCCCGAAGACGTTCGCGAAGTAGCGCCCGAAGGTGAACGCGTAGACCGCGAGCGCGACCACGTAGCGGAGGATGAGCAGCCAGGCGGTCATCGCGCCGAGCTCGGTCGAGCCCGAATCGCTCAGGTAGGCGAACGGGCCGCCAGATCGTCCGGCGCGCACCGAGAGGATCGCGTAGGAACGCGCCGTGACGAGGGCGACGAGTCCGCCAAGGATGAAGCACCCAAACGCCAGATGGCCGGCGAGGGCGACGGTCACCCCCAACACGCTGAAGATGCCGCCGCCGATCATCCCGCCGATCGCCATCGCCGATGCATCCCGCAGCCCCAGCCGTCCGCGGGCACGCACGCGCTGACGCAACGTGCGCGGGTGGTAAGGGAACTCGGCCATCGGCACGATTCTGCCTCCGGGCAGGGCTCAACCCCGGACATCGCCAGGGGAGAGCAGCGAACATGCCTGGTCGATAGGGTCTCGAAGGCAGCGCTGCTCATCTACTACATCAGCGGGGGTCGCTCCGCCGTTGGGGCCGCTGCTCGGACATGAACGAGGAGGGCTCGTGAGCAACTCGAATCGGGTGCTGGTGGGAGTCGACGGGACCCCCGGTGCTCAGACCGCACTGAAATGGGCGGTGACCCAGGCCTCGCGTACCGGCGCCGAGATCCTCGCTGTTCACGTGCTCACCTACTCGCGCGAGCTAGCCAACGATCTCAGTCCGAAGGGGATGACGAGCTGGCGTCGACGCCAGCACGAGGCATTCGAGACCACGTGGACTGAGCCGCTACACGACAGCGGGGTGCCGTTCCGCAGCATCGTCACCGAGGACGACCACGTCGACGGCGGCTTGTTGCGTGTCGCTGAAGAAGAGGACGTCGATCTGATTGTCGTCGGGGCGCACGGATCGGGGGGCTGGGTTGATCGTGTGCTCGGGTCAGTGGCGTACAAGGTCGCCCACCGTTCCCATCGACCGGTCGTCATCATCCCAGAAGCCTGACTGACACCCAATCGCCCTGAACCCACGGCAAACCATCGAACGGTTCATCCGAATCAACCCGGCTGATCCTGGTCTGGAAGTACTTGGGGAGATGTGGCGACCGGCACCGACTTTGGGGTGGGTATGTAGGTATGGGGCTCGTTGCCGAACACCGGAGCGGATTCCTGGTTTCACGCGGCCACCGAGTACTGCGAGGGGCGAAAAGCGCGTGGGGTTAAGCCTCGATCCACCGTTCGACTTCTTGGGCTGGCGAGTGAGCACGGTCGGGTAGCGGGCGTGGTGATCGGTGGTTGTGGGGCCGTGTGGGGGCGTGCGAGGTCGGAGATGTTCGGTCTCTGGTCGGGTGTCAGCTCCGGGGTGTGGTGTGCGGTGGGCCGGGCCGCGGGAGGGGTGGTCGGCCGGGGTCGGCGGTGACGGTTCGGAGGGCGTTGAGGGTTTGGGTGAAGGTGTGGGCCCATGGCCAGTTGGTCGGGAACCGGAGGGTGGGTTGGCCGGCCTGGTTGACGAGTCGGGCGGGGAGGGCGAGGTAGCGGGTGCGGATGGTGCGGGCGACGGTGAGACGGCCGGGTCCGGTGTCGGGTTCGATGCCGCCGAGGGTGACTGTCCAGCGGATGAGGTTGTGGGCCAGCGCGGCGCAGATGAGCCAGGCGGCGTTGGCTTGGAAGTTCCCGGAGGGGACGTGTTCGAGTCCGGCGCCTTCTTTCAGGTCGCGGATGTTCAACTCGACGA
>JAYUBX010000238.1:0-2548 GCA_043740665.1 Candidatus Neomicrothrix sp. | reverse complement strand
TTCAGCAAGCACCTGTCGGTGCTCGAGCGCACGACCCCCGGCCGATCCTCGGCGACCACCCGCATCGCCGGCTCGCCTGCTCCCAATCGCACCGCCGTTTCGCTGGCCCGGCCCGCTTTCGCGCCGACCGCCTATCGCTCGACCGGCAACACCGTCATGACGCGCCGCCAGGCTCGTGAGCGCCGCAAGAACGTGCTGTTCGGCCTGGCCGGCGGGGTGCTGGTCGCCCTGGGCCTCACCGTCCTGCTCGGTGGGGTGTTCCTCTACCTGTGCTTGGCCTCTGCCGGCCTGCTGGCCGGCTACGTGGCGCTTCTGGCCCAGACCCAGCGGGTCGTGGCCGAACGTCAATCGAAGGTGCGCTACCTGCAGCAGCCGGTCGAGTACGACCGAGCCCCGCTGCTGCTGCGCACGTCCGCCAACTAGCCCCCTGGTCCGTCGCGTTCGCGCCGGCAGGCGGACGGCAAATCCCCGCCTGGTGTTTCCGCGTGGTCGGCCCCGTCGGCCATGCCTGACCCTTCATCGGACGGTCCGGCCATCGGTGCCCGAATCGGACGTCGATCCGCATCGTTGCGCCGACCACTGGCCGATCGTCGGACGCCGAACGCGGACCGACCGCCCCAAAGGGCGGCCGGTAGGCTTGGCTAGCTGGCTTCTTGCCGGTCCAGCCGCTCGTGAGCGGGGGCCCGGGACGATTAGAGGGCGGCGAACTCCTGGACGACCCAGCGACGGCCGTTGCCGTCGACGGTGACGCCGAGCCCGACGTTGTTGAACGCCGGGTCGAGGATGTTGGCCCGGTGCATCGGCGAGTTCATGAACGCCTCCTGCACCACGTCGACCGACGAGCCGTAGCCCACGTTCTCGCCGAGCTTGCTCCACCCGGCGGGGGCCCCGGCGCTCAGCGGCGACCGGTGCGACAGGGTGCCGTTGCGGGCCAGCTGCTGCGACCACGCCTGGGCAGTCAGAATCAGGGTCACATTGCTGCTCAGGTTGCTCTCGCCGTTGCTGCTGCGGGCCTGGTTGACCAGGGCGGTGGCGTGGTCTTCCTCGCCGCTGGTGCAGGCGGTGGCAAAGATGCCGAGGGCGAGCACCAGTCCGAGGGCGGCGAGGGCCCGGCGGCGGTGCCGTGGGGGCGTGACGGACGAGGGGATGGTTGAGGAGGAAGCCATACGATGTCTTCGTCCACGAACCGGCCCGACCTTTAGCGGATCGACCTCAAGAGTCGGGTAAGCAGACGATAAATCGTCTGTTCGGGTGAGACCGGATCTGGTTCGGGCCGGGCGCCGGCTCGGCTATCCTGCTCAACCTCTGGGGGGTGTAGCTCAGTTGGCTAGAGCGCTTCGGTCGCATCGAAGAGGTCGTGAGTTCGATTCTCATCACCTCCACCAGGACAGCGGTTCGGCTTTTTGCTGTCTCCTTCCCGGACAGGCGGGTGGGAGAGGCAGAGTCAGTTGCCGGTAGGCGTCACGGGTCGGGGGTCGGCCAGTTGGATGCCGTGGATGACATCGTCGCTGATGGGCAGTGGCTCGCAGCCGTGGTCGTGCTCACAGATGAAGTCGAACTTGGGGTCGGCGGCGGCGTGGCATGACGAGCAGCCGCCGCCGAAACGGTTGATCACCTCGGTGCCGCCCCGGGACACGATCTTGGTGCCCGACGCCGACACATCCAGGCTGAAGAACTCCCAGTCGTCGCCGGCGGGATCGACACCGGCTCGCCGCTTGACCATCGCCTCCTGCGGAACAAGTTGAATCACGGTGTCGACCGGATAGGTGCCGCCGTCGGCCTTGGCACTGATCGCCAGCGCCTCGGCGAGGTGGCCGGCACGGTTGGCCACGAAGAATCCGCGCACCGGCGTCATCTGCTTGAGGCTGACGAAGTCGCTGGCCTGCATGACCAGATCCTCCGGTGGGCCCGTCGTCGTGCTGGCCTGCAGGGCCGCCATCGACGAGCAACCGGCCGCCACCGCGATCAGCACCGGCGGGGCCACCAGCAGGGCGCGCACGGCTATGGACCTGCGTCCCCGGTTCGGTTCGTTCACCCCACGGGTACGTCCTCGGCCGTCGTCGGGTTCATCCGAGAAGCCAGGCCCCGTCGTCGTAGCCTGCGGCCATGACGACATCGCTGACGGTCGACGAAGTGCTGCGCAACGTGGCCGAAGCCCAGCAACGGCTCGAAGCTGTAGCCGGCCGCATGACCGACGCCGATGTGCAGGCTCCATCGGCCCTCGACGGATGGACCCGCGGTCATGTGCTCTCGCACCTGGCCCGCAACGCCGACAGCCAAGTGGGCATGCTCGAGGGCGCGGCCCGCGGCGAGATCGTGGCCCAGTACCCGGGGGGCGATGCCCAGCGGGACGGCGACATCGAGGCTGGTGCGGGGCGGTCGGTGGCTGACCAGCTCGCCGATCTGGAGACCGGTCATCGACGGTTCCTCGCCGCAGCGGCTGAGTTATCCGGCGACGAGTGGAACCGCCACACCCTGTCTCGACTGGGTGAGCTGCCGGCCTGGGTCACGCCGTGGGCGCGGTGGCGCGAGGTCGAGGTGCACGGCG
>JAYUBX010000237.1:0-6498 GCA_043740665.1 Candidatus Neomicrothrix sp. | reverse complement strand
TGGGTCATGGGCGTTACCGGCGTGGTGCTGATGTTGTTCGTGTTCGGGCACGCCGTCGGCAACCTGAAGATGTACCTGGGTGCAGCCGAGTACGACCTCTACAGCGAGTTCCTCCGTGAACTGCTGGTGCCGATCCTGCCCCGCACGATCACGCTGTGGCTGATCCGTGGCGGCCTGATCCTCGCCTTCGTGTTCCACATCTGGGCCGCAGCATCGCTGACCGCCATGAACCGCAAGGCCAACGTTCCCTACCAGAGCCGACGCGACTACTTGGCGGCCAACTTCGCCGCCCGCACCATGCGCTGGACCGGCATCATCATCCTGCTGTTCCTCATCTTCCACCTGGCCGATCTGACCTGGGGCCTCAAGCCCATTGCCACCGAGCAGTGGACCCGGGGCCTGGCGTACGAGAACGTCACGCAGAGCTTGCAGCGGGTCGGTGTGGCGGCGTTCTACATCCTTGCCAACATCGCCCTCGGTATTCATCTGTTCCACGGATCGTGGAGTCTTTTCCAGAGCTTGGGCTTCAACAACCCGCGTTTCAACAATGCCCGCCGCTACTTCGCCACCGGGTTCGCCGTGCTGATCGCCGGCATCAACATCAGCTTCCCCATCATGATCCTGGCCGGCGTCGTCGGGAACTGAGGAGCCAACCATGAGCACCATCGAGCCCGATCCGATGCTCGTCTCGAACGCCCCCACTGGGCCGATCGACAAGAGCTGGAACAAGCACAAGTTCGACCTGAAGCTGGTGAACCCCGGCAACAAACGCAGGTTCGAAGTCATCGTGATCGGCTCCGGCCTGGCCGGCGCATCGGCGGCCGCCTCGATGGCCCAGCTGGGGTACAAGGTCAAAGTCTTCACCTTCCACGACTCGCCCCGCCGCGCCCATTCGATCGCCGCTCAGGGCGGGATCAACGGGGCCAAGAACTACCCGAACGACGGCGACAGCGTCCACCGGCTGTTCTACGACACGGTCAAGGGCGGCGACTTCCGGTCCCGCGAGACCAACGTCTACCGCCTGGCCGAGGTGAGCGTCGACATCATCGACCAGTGCGTCGCTCAGGGGGTGCCCTTCGCCCGTGAATACGGCGGCCTGCTCGATAATCGTTCGTTCGGCGGCGCCCAGGTCAGTCGCACGTTCTACGCCCGAGGCCAGACCGGTCAGCAGCTGCTGCTGGGCGCCTACCAGGCGCTCGAGCAACAGGTCTCGCTGGGCAACGTCCGTATCTTCACCAAGACCGAGATGCTCGACGTGGTCGTCAAGGACGGTGCCGCGTGCGGCGTCGTGGTTCGCGACCTGGTCAGCGGCGAGATCACCTCGCACTCGGCCCACGCCGTCGTCCTGGCCACCGGCGGCTACAGCAACGTGTACTACCTGTCGACCAACGCCATGAACTGCAACGTCACGGCGGCCTGGCGGGCCCACAAGAAGGGCGCCCTGTTCGCCAACCCGTGCTTCACCCAGATCCACCCGACGTGCATCCCGAGCAGCGACGAGTTCCAGTCGAAGCTCACGCTGATGTCCGAGTCGCTCCGCAACGACGGTCGCATCTGGGTGCCCCAGAACCCCGACGACTCGCGCTCGCCCGACCTGATCCCCGAGGACGAGCGCGACTACTTCCTCGAACGCAAGTACCCGGCGTTCGGGAACCTGGTGCCCCGTGACGTCGCCAGCCGTAACGCCAAGTCCATGGTCGACACCGGGTACGGCGTCGGCCCACTGAAGAACTCGGTCTACCTCGACTTCGCCGGCGCCATCCAACGGCTGGGCGAGAACGTGATCCGCGAGCGTTACGGCAACTTGTTCGACATGTACGAGCGCATCACCGACGAGAACCCGTACCAGGTGCCCATGCGCATCTACCCGGCGATCCACTACACGATGGGCGGGCTTTGGGTCGACTACAACCTGATGACCACCATCCCGGGGCTCTACGCCATCGGCGAAGCCAACTTCGCCGATCAGGGGGCCAACCGGCTCGGCGCATCGGCCCTCATGCAGGGTCTGGCGGACGGCTACTTCGTATTGCCGTACACCATCGGCGACTACCTGTCGGGGCTGCTCGGCACGCAGCCGGTGCCGGTCGACGATCCTGAGTTCACCGCGGCCGAGGCCGCCATCACCGGCGAGATCGACAAGTGGCTCGCGGTCGGCGGCACCAAATCGATCGACCACTACCACCGTGAACTGGGCAAGATCGTGTGGGACTACTGCGGCATGGCCCGCGACCGCAACGGTCTCGAGAAGGCCCTGGCCGAGATCCCGGCCCTGCGCGCCGAGTTCGAGAAGAACGTGCGGGTGCTGGGGGCGGCCGAGACGGTGAACCAGTCACTCGAGAAGGTGCAACGGGTGGCCGACTTCTTCGAACTGGCCGAGCTGATGTGCCGCGATGCCCTCATGCGCGAAGAGAGCTGCGGCGGTCACTTCCGGGTCGAGCACCAGACCGACGAGGGTGAGGCCCAGCGCGACGACGAGCAATTCGCCTTTGTCGGCGCATGGGAATGGCAGGACAAGGACACCCCCCAGGAGCTCCACAAGGAGCCGCTCGAGTTCGAGTACGTCCACCTCACCCAGAGGAGCTACAAGTAGTGGACCTCCACCTGAAGATCTGGCGCCAGAACGGCCCAACCGACGCCGGCCACTTCGAGAACTACGAGGCCGTCGGCATAAACGACGCCATGTCGTTCCTCGAGATGCTCGACGTCATCAACGAAGGCCTGATCTACGACGGGCACGAGCCGATCGTGTTCGACAGCGACTGCCGTGAGGGCATTTGCGGCACCTGCGGGCTGATGATCAACGGCCAGGCTCACGGTCCCCAGAAGGGCACCACGACCTGCCAGCTCCACATGCGCAAGTTCAACGATGGCGACACCATCACCATCGAGCCTTTCCGCGCCGCCGCCTTTCCCGTGATCCGCGATCTCATGATCGACCGCAGCCCGCTCGACGCCATCATCGCGGCCGGTGGCTTCATCTCCGCCAACACCGGCTCCGCGGTCGATGCCAACGTCATCCCGATCCCCAAGATCGCCGCCGACGCGGCCATGGACGCCGCGGCCTGCATCGGTTGCGGTGCCTGCGTGGCCGCATGCCCCAACAGCGCCGGGCAGCTCTTCACCTCGGCCAAGCTCGGTCACCTCAACCTGTTGCCGCAGGGCCAGGCCGAACGCTGGAGCCGCACCGAGAACATGGTCGAGACCATGGAAGAATTCTTCGGTTCGTGCACGAACTACGGCGAGTGCCAAGAGGCGTGCCCGAAGGAGATCAGCATCGACTTCATCGCCTACATGAACCGTGACTACGTGAAGGCCAAGATCAAGAACCGCAAGCTCATCGGCCAGGAATCCTGACCGCAGGGTTTCTAGTTGCGGGGGACCTGGGACCAGGGCTGGTCCTTGTCGATGCGGGGCTCGCCCGGTAGGCCGAGCACCCGCTCACCCAAGATGTTGCGCTGGATCTCCGAGGTGCCACCCTCGATCGAGTTGGCCCGTGACCGCAGGAACATCTTGCGGGCCGAGCCCGGCGGACCCACGAGTCCGAGCTGCTCGGTGCGACGGTTCGTGTAGTCATAGTCGATCATGGCCGGAGCACCGATCAGCTCGACGCACAGGTCATAGATCCGCTGGTTGACCTCGGCGAACATCAGCTTGGCGATCGATCCCTCGGGACCAGGGTTGCCGATCCGGCGGGACTGACCGGCACGGATGTTGGTCAGGCGCAAGACCTCAGCCTCGATCCACAGGCGGATGAGCCGGTCCCTGGCCACCGCTGACCGATCGCCGGGCTCGTCGTTCCAGATGCGCACGGCCTCGGCAATCGCGCCCGTGCCACGACCCGGAGGGCCAGAGCCGCCGCCGATGGTGGTGCGTTCGTTCATCAACGTGGTCATGGCAACCCGCCAACCTTCACCGACATCACCGATGCGGTCGGCGTCAGGAACCCGCACGTCGGTCAGGTAGACCTCGTTGAACTCGGCCTCGCCGGTCATCTGTCGCAGCGGCCGCACCTCGACCCCCGGCGCATGCATGTCGAGGGCGAAGTAGGTCATGCCCTTGTGCTTCGGTGCCTCGGGGTCGGTGCGCGCCACCAGCATGCCGCGGTCGGCGATGTGGGCCAGGGTGTTCCAGACCTTCTGGCCGGAGATGACCCACTCGTCGCCGTCACGAACCGCCCGGGCCGCCAAGCCCGCCAGGTCGGAGCCAGCGCCGGGCTCGCTGAACAACTGACACCAGGCATCCTCGCCGGTGAACATCGGCCGCAACAGTCGCTCCTTGGCTTCGACGCTGCCGTGGGTGACCGTGGTAGGTCCGGCCATGGCCAGACCGAAGAAGACCCGAGCGTCGGCCGCACGGGCTCCAGCCGCACGCAACCGGCGATCGACTTCGCGCTGCAACACCGGCGGGGCGGCGATGCCTCCGGAGCCTTCAGGGAAGTGCACCCAAGCCAAGCCGAGGTCGAACTGGCGACCACGGAAGACGACATCGTCGGTGACGGCGGGATCGAGCTCGGCCAACAGTTGGTCGAGTCGTTCGTTCAGCAGAGTCTCATGAGCGCTCACGGTCGTGATCGTAGACGACCGGCGGCTGAGACGACCGGCGTCAGGAGCAGCCGCTCGGCTCGGATCCGAGGTGCCAACGGCCTCGGCCCGCACCCTTCACCTGGTAGAGCGCCCGATCAGCCGCGTCGATCAGTCCATCCGCGCCCAGATCACCGGGCCGGGCCGTCGCGATGCCGACGCTGGCCCCAATCACGACCGCAACATCGTCGATGACAAACGGCCGATCTAGCGCGACGACGACCCGCTGGGCGATGGCGGCCGCCGCCGCATCGTCGCCGAGGTTCGGACACAGCACGGCGAACTCGTCACCACCGAGGCGGGCCACCACATCGCCGGGCCGCAGCACCGCGCTGATCCGCCGGGCCACCTCGGTCAGGACCAGGTCGCCGACCCGATGGCCGTGTGCGTCGTTGACGGCCTTGAAGCCATCGAGGTCGACATAGAGCACCCCGACCCGCGGTTCGTCCTTGCCGGCATTCATGGTCTCGAGCACCTCCCAGAAGCGGGTCCGGTTGGCCAGACCGGTAAGCGGGTCCCGCCGAGCCGCCCGCGGAGCGACGCCACCTGCTGACGCCATTGCAGGATGAGGGCCAGCAGCCAGGCCATCGTCTCGAGGGCATACCGGTGCACTTCCATGATTGACCCGTCGGCCCGGCTCCATGCCACGATCACGGCCGGTCGACTGAAAAGCGGATCTTCGACCGGGATCGCCCAGCACCCGACCAGGCCCGCCGCTTCGGCCGCCGCCCGCTGGTCGGGAGGAAGGTCGGCGAGCGTGGCGATGACCTCGTCGCCACTGGTCGCCGCCTGACGCCACGGCGAGCCCCGTTCGGCCCGATCATCGAGGGCGCACGTCAACGTACTGCCCGTCGAACGGTGGTCGCCGTCGTCGCCCGAGAAGAAGACGGCGTAGTGATCGGAAGGGTGAGGCCACTGACCGAACTCAGGGATCAGGTCGACGACGTCGGTGGCCGAATCTCCCGCGACGAGACGCTCCATGATGCGATCCTGCAGGTCGCGATCACCGGAGTAGCGGCCGATGATGACCACAGCCCCGCCACCCCGACCAGGGCCGGACCCGGCGCTGACCGGATCACCGAGGCGTTCATCTCGACCGGGCACCATCCGCCATCGATCATGGCGACGCGATAGATGGCGGGCGTGATCGGCACATCCATGGCCTCGTCGACCATCATGGCCATGACGCGGAGGGCCCGAACGAGATCGTCGGGATGCAGAAAATCGGCGATGCTCCGACCCAACGCCGAGCCCGGCTCGAGGCCCAGCAGGCGCTCGGCGCACGGATTGACGTAGACCATGGTGCCGAGAGCGTCGAGCACCGTCACGAAATCGGCGAGCTGGTCGAACGCCTCGATCGCCCAGAATGCAGGAGCTGTCCCGCTCCGACGCCGTCCTCTGGCTCGTGCACCATGTCCAGACTGTGCCAGATCATGGGGCCGGCGCGCTGGGCGGGCGACCCCGAGTCGGTCAGCCGGCGGTATCGCCAGCAGCCGCCTTGGACTTGCTGGCGCGACGGCGATGACGCAGGAACTCGATGGCGACGGGGATCAGCGAGAAGGCGATGACCACGACCGCGAGCACGTCGATCTTGTCGACCATCCACGGGTAGCGCATACCCAGCCAATAGCCGGCCTGGGTGAACAGCACGGCCCAGAGCACCCCGCCGATGATGTTGTACCGAAGGAAGGTGCGGTAGTGCATCGAGCCGGCGCCGGCTACCACGGGAACAAAGGTGCGGACCACCGGGACGAATCGGGCGAGGATGATGGCCTTGGCGCCGTAGTGCTCGAAGAACTCGCCCGCCTTGGTGAGGTACTCCTGCTTGAACAACCGCGAATCCGGGCGTTTGAACAACGCCGGCCCCAGCTTGTTGCCGATCGAGTAGCCGACCTGATCGCCGATCACCGCGGCC
>JAYUBX010000236.1:0-2658 GCA_043740665.1 Candidatus Neomicrothrix sp. | reverse complement strand
CCCCGCCGATCAGCCGAGGACAACGCGTCGGACATCGGCACCCGGATGCGGCGAAGGTATTGCGCCTGGAAGCGATAGGTGCCGCCGCGCATCCGAACGCAGTATGCGCCGACGAAGAGATTGGCTACCTCGGAAAGAAGCAGGCCGCCGAGGGCCTCGAGGTCCCAGCCGTCGGAGACGACGAAATAGAGATTGTGATGGGGGTAGAACTGGCCCGGATCGAGCACAGGGTGAGCAGCAGCCTTCATATCGGGCAGCACCAACTTTGCTCGCCCGGTAAGGCGATGATCGACGCGATCGATAGTCCGATACCAGGCGGCATGGCGCTGCTTGGCCACGTGTCGGCCCCGAAGTCGCCCCTCGTGGTCGTGCAGATAGCGGGCCAACCTCGGATACCGAGCCAGGTCGACCAACCCGGTATCCGCCCAAGGATCCACAAGATAGTGGCCGGACCAATCGACCGACCCATCGGTCGTATCGCCGGCCTGAAGCAAAGGCAACAGCCGATCCGACTCCACCAGATTTGGATCGGTCGTGATGAAGACCTCATCGCATCCGGTGGCGACACCGACCCCCACACGGGTCGAGTCACCGCTGTGCTGAAGCGGCGGAAAACGGCTCTCAAGGTCGGCGATCAGCTCCAGCTGCGCGGGCGATCCGCTCGGCCAGAGGTCGCTTCCGGTGAACCACCTTTCAACTCGGCTGGCCTCGTAGCTCGTGCTCTGGGTCTTCCGACGCCCGCCGCCACGGACCCATGACGACAGGTGCGCGGCCTCAGATGCACCAAACGCGCCAGTCGTGCCGACCACCGACGCCGTGGCCTGCTCGTGGTTCCGCAGCACGACAACCGCCGGGTAAGCAGACACGTCGTCTTCGAAGGCATCGACATCGTGCATGGTGACGATGGTCTCGACGGCGTAGCGCGAGCTGACGAGGTGCCGGAGGTCAGCTCCGTACTGATTGCGCATCCACCGGTCGGCGCAGATGAAGGCCAGTGCGCCATCTGATCTCAGCAACGAGAGGCCCATCTCGAAGAAGCCGACGTAGATGTCCGCTCGGCCGCGCATGGTTGGGCACGCCGCCCGATAGGCACGCATCCGGTCGGCAGGGACGGACTCGAGCCGGATGTAGGGAGGGTTGCCGACCACGAAATCGGCCGAGCGAGGCTCATGAGGGTGCAAGAGGAAGTCACCCGTCGTGATCCACGCGGCGGCGAGGGCGTCGGCTTCGCTCTCGACCAGCCCGGCATCATGCAGCCTTCGCGATACCGCCTTGCGAGCGAGCTCAGCATTGCTCTCGAGGAGGTCGTGCGCCCGAATGGCACCGGACAACGAGACCAGCGGTCGGTCGAAGGCAAGGGCGGCTTCGATCAGCCGATCCACGATCGGCCCGAGGAATGCTCCCGTACCGCACGAAGGCTCCACCAAGATGAGGGCCCCCAAATCGCGGTCAGGGGTATACCCAGCCACGTCGAGGATGAAGTCGACGACCCACTGCCGCGTAAAGACCTCGCCGTAGTCGACACCTGGGTCGGGGACCAGCTCACCCAACTCCGTCGAGCCTTCCAACAATGAGAGCTGCTGCACTGCAGACATGGCCGCCTCCGGTGACGAACGAGTGTTCGTTCACCTTACCACCAGGTCGGACGGCCGGGACACGGCGACCAGCAGGTCACGAAGCGCGATTCGCTGGTCGGGATCGAGCTGATCGAGCGGCAGCAGGGTGGCGAGCAGCAGGTCTTCCATCTGGTCGCGCAACGCGTCCCCCTTGGGAGTGGCCACGATGCGCTTGACCCGCCGGTCGGTGGGGTCCGGTCGGCGCTCGACCAGATCGCGGGCTTCGAGTTGGTCGACCAGGGCGGTGATGTGCGACGCGTCGTAGCCCATGCCGGCCGCCACGTCGCGCATCGAGACGGGCTCGTCGAGGGTCATGAGGAGATGACCCTGGGGCATGGTCAGGCCATGGCGGTCGGTGACGGCAACGAAGCGGTCCTTGAAGCTGTCCATGAAGCCGAACAGCAGGTCGATGATGTCGTGATCGACGTCGCCGGGCTGGCGTCGTCGCAGGATCGGCCGGCTGATCCGCCCTTGGATGTGACTCATGTCTCAGAACCTTGTGTCAGTCAATACTTGAATTTGCCAACTGTCGGCTTAGTCTAGCGGTGTTCCCTTCTCATCCGGTGACCAGGAGTCCCCCGTGCTCGCTCGCCTTGCCCGAACGTCCTACCGCCACCGTCGTCTCGTGCTGCTCGGTTGGGTCCTCGCCTTCGTTGCCCTCACGGTGATCTCCAGCAACGCCGGCACCAACTGGAGCCAGAGCTTCCACCTGGCCGGCACCGATTCGCAGGCCGCCCAGGACCTGCTGCAGAGCCGGTTCCCGTCGCAGGCGGGCACCACCGCCGACATCGTGTTCAAGGCCGACACCGGCGTCACCGACCCCGCCGCCCAGCAGCAGCTCCAAGCCCTCTTCGACCAGGCCGCCACCGTGGACCAGGTGACCGAAGTCGTCACCCCCTATGGGCCGACCGGCGCCCGTCAGATCAGCACCGACGGCCAGATCGGCTACGCCGAGGTGAAGTTCTCGGTCGACCGCCACGACATCCCGGCGGCGACCACGACCCAGCTCACCGACCTCATCGCCCGAGCCAACCAACCCGGC
>JAYUBX010000235.1:0-3834 GCA_043740665.1 Candidatus Neomicrothrix sp. | reverse complement strand
CCCGAACACCCGATCACACGACCCGCGGGCCTCCAACTCGGCCAACACATGCAAATCAGCCGCATCAAACGCGGCCCGCGCCGCCCACAACGACCGGGCCGCAGCAAACAGTTCGTCATCCGACGCAAACTCGACCTCGCTACCGGCTGCCTTCAAGCAACCATCCCGAAGCTCCAGTGCATCGAACATATGATTGATGGTAGACCCGATTAACCATCATTTCAACTGATTTCTCGTTCTCTCTGACAATTTATTCGTCCTCTTCATGGTACAACCAGCTACCCACGACCGGATGCCCCCAACCACCACCCGCTGGCCCGCTGCGCCAGAATGACGGCCGTGGATGACTTCGTCGTAGCCCGCAATCCGGACGAGGACTCGACCCTGCCGTACCTCATCCGCTTGCCGCTCACCGAGGCCGGGGTCGTGCTCAAGGTCCGCGACACCTGGCCTCGAACGGCGAAGGTCTACTGCCATCCATCGACCGACTGGCCCGACCATCCGGACATCATCGAGCGGGTGGCGGTGCGCTCGTGCGTGCGGCGGGGAGCGGCGATCGACCTGGTCCTCGATCGGGGGAGAGAGAACCGGTCGCAGTTCGTGTTCACCCGCGCCCGGGGCCGAGAGGTGGTCTTCTGGCAGAGCGCTCGCACCGCCCGCCAGGCTCGGCCCAACGTCGCCTTACCCACTCAGCGAGCGTCAGGCCAGATCCTCGAGATCCTGGTCGACACGCGTGAGCAGTACCCCTGGAAGTTCTCGGCTCAGCAAGCCGTCACCCGCCGACACGCAGTGCCCGCCGGCGACTATGCCATCGAGGCCGACGGAGCCATCGTGGCCGCCGTCGAACGCAAGAGCCTGGCTGACCTGGTGGCGACCATGACCAGCGGCAAGCTGCGCTATCTGCTCGCCGCCCTGGCCGAACTGCCCCACGCTGCGCTCGTGGTCGAGGACCGCTACTCGGCGATCTTCAAGCTCACCTTCGTTCGCCCGGCCGTCGTCGCCGAAGGCCTGGCCGAGGCCCAGGTCCGCTACCCGACCGTGCCCATCATGTTCTGCGAGACGCGCCCGCTGGCCCAGGAATGGGCCTACCGATTTCTCGGGGCAGCCGCCGTTCACGAGGTCGACCACGCCAGTGCCGAGCTGCTGACCACCGCGCTGCCCTCGGCGGGACCCCTTGCGGCCCCGCCGCCGTCGCCCGCCCAGATCCGGGCCTGGGCCCTGACCCAAGGCCTCGAGGTCTCGGCCAAGGGGCGAATCCCGGCCCAGGTCGCCGCCGCTTTCGACGCGGCCGATCAAGGCTGACCGATCGACGCTGAGCGATCGTCGCCTCAGGCGTCGGGTCTACCCAGTTTCGGATGCTGGAAGGGCCAGGCCTCGGCAATCCATTGAGGCACGAACGCGTCGAGCACCAGCTCGACTTCGCCGCCACAGCGTGGTCGACGACCCACCAGCAGATCCCGGCGTCGGCGAGCGAGTCGCCTTCGGGCGGGTCGATGTAGATACAGCCGAGCAGCTCGGTCTCGGCCTCGTCGAGGATGCAGTAGTTGAACGACTCGTGCGCTTGGATCTCCCGCTCATGGCAGGCAAGATCGGCCCGATCAGCCTCGATCGACATGGTGGTCGGCGGCCAACTCCAGACCGAACCGAACAACGACCACAACCGGGCCTGCGAACCCATCACCGCCGGGTAGTCGATAGCGGTATCGGACTCGACGATCGGCCGAATGTGATGCCCGGTCGCCAGGTCGACCCGCTGGGGGTGCACGAAGGTCTCGGGGACCCACGCCATGGCCCCATGGCAGAGGTGGACATCAGCCGCCGATGGCGATTTCGCCGCCTCAGTCGCCTGGAGCTCGGTCAGGCCAAACCCGGTCGGCGATGGTCAGCCGGTGCAGCACCCGACGATGACCCTCGTAGCCACCGGTCGCCGCGTGCACCAGGCAGCGGTTGTCCCATAGCGCCACCATGCCGGGCGCCCACCGATGCCGGTAGACGAACTCGTCGCGGGCCACGTGGGCCAACAGCTCGCCGAGGATCGTGTTGGCCTCGTCGTCGCCCAGGCCGTCGATGCCAATGGTGTAGGCGAGGCTGCAATAGAGCGCTCGGCGGCCCGTCTCGGGATGGGTGCGAATCAAGGGATGAAGCTGGGTGGCGAGCGCAGCGTCGGACGCGACGATCGCCATTGAGCGGCCGACATCACGGTCCCCGTACTGCCCTTCCTTCGAGTAGCCCCGGCGCGCCGAGTGGATGCCCATCAACCCATCGATCCGCGACTGCAGCGAGCCCGGCAACGAGTCGTAGGCGGCGTACTGATCGGCGTAGAGCGTATCGCCACCCGTGGGTGGGATCTCGACGCCGTAGAGCAGGGTGGCCGCCGGCGGCGATGCCATGAAGCTCCAGTCCGAGTGCCACACGTCGGCGAACAGAGGCGTGATCTCGTCCGCGTCGCGCGTCAGGGCAACGACGTGCGCCTGCCCGGAAATCGGCCGGAAGTAGGGGTCTTCGCCGATCGGCCCGAACGCGGTGGCCACGGCTTCGAGTTGGTCGAACGACAGATCCTGGTCGGGGAACACCAATACCTGATGACGCAGCCACGCCTGCCGCAGGTGATCGGCCGTGACCGGGTCGAGCGGACGGCGCAGATCGAGACCCCGCACGGTCGCGCCGAACGGGGCGGCGACCGGTTCGACGATGGGCTCAATGATGAAGTCGGTCATGTCGGGCGCCGCAGATCGACGACCACATGGCGAGCCGCCGCTACTACCGACACCTTCTGCGCGGCCCAGGCGCCGAAGTCGGTCGTCTCGTTGACCCGAGTCTCGATCGTCGTGACCACGAAGCCGCGGTCGGTCAAGGCCGTGGTCGCCAACGGTTCGGCCCGAGCCGCGTCGGTCGCGGCCGCCGAGGCGTAGCTACCGTCGTAGCCGATCGACCGCAGGCGGGTGACCAACGCCGTGAATGCGGCACAACCATCGGGGTCGGCGAGCAACCGAGCGGGTTCGAGCCCGACCAGCGCATCCTGATGATCTGACCGCAGGTCGGCGACCACGTTGGTCAAAACTTGAAGCCGTAGTGCAACCGCGGTCTGCCACTTGAAACCGGCCTGGCCGAAGTTGAGCGACATCAAGTGGATCTCGCCCTTGTGATCGACGTGGGTCGACTCGCCCTCGACGCCGTCGAACTTGATGAAGGTGTCGCCGGCGAACCCCGAGACCTCGGGCATGTCGCTGGCCGCATCCTGTACCAGCAGTTGCTCGTCGGTGCTCAGGTCGAGCCCCTCGACGGCGGCGAAGTCACCGGCCTCGAACCGCTCACGGACCGAGTCGTCGGCCTCCATCGCTTCGAGGGCCTGGCGGACATCCTTCGTACCCACGGGGACTCCTCGGTCGACGGGTGTGCTGCACAAGACGCCCGACCACCCCTGCGGTTACAGGCTCGATCGGTCGCCGCCGACCGTCAGACCGGATCGCCGTGGAAGCAGCCGATGAAGTAGGGGAACTCATAGGTGGCCGAGTAGTGGTATTGCGGGGCGACCGACCCGTCCACCGAGATCGGCGATACGCGTCCGTGACACGCGTCGAGATCGGCGTTGGTGGGCAGCTGGCCAGCGGCGTCGCGTTCGACCACGATCGGGTACCCGTCGTAGGCGAAGCCGACCACGGTCTCGGACCCGGTGGATGCGGTCAGCACACAGGACGGCACGTCGTGGTAGTGGTACGTGCTGCTCTGCTGAGGGTGACCGTCGCACTGGTCCTGCGTCTCGTAGGCAACCGCGTCACGGTTCCGCTCGTCGACCGGCGCAAACAGCGCAACACCGTTCTTCAACACGCCAAG
>JAYUBX010000234.1:0-1867 GCA_043740665.1 Candidatus Neomicrothrix sp. | reverse complement strand
CCCAGTACCGAAGTACCATGTTCGCACCATGGATCTGCCGATTCTGGCGCTCGTCGCCTTGGCCTGCCTGGCGGCATCGGCCGTTTGGGGACGCTCGGCGCGCTATCGCCTCCGCGTGCTGCGCCGCATCGAACAGGACTCGGACGACGCCGACCTGCGGTCGATCGCCCAGTCGGACTTTCGCAAGGACCTGCTCTCGACGCTGTTGTACCTGACCCTCGCGGTGGTGAGCGCCACCGCTGCCGTCTCGAGTTCGTCATCCAAGTCGCTGGTGTTGGTGCTGGTGGCGGTGCCGGCAGTGGTGTCGCTGGTGCTCGGCCGCAACTTCGTGAAGGAGGCTCGCCTTGAGCACGGCCGCACCGAGCTCGAGCGCCGGGCCCAGGAAGTGCTCGTGCAGGACGAGTTGGCTCCCCGGCGCTGGGCCGAACGGCTGGCGCCCGACGATCTGCCCGACGTCGCCGGTTTCGAGCTCGGCCGGGTCTACCAGGCCGGTTCGGGTCTGATGGCCGGTGACTTCTACGACGTGGTGCGGGTGTCGCGCAATCGCATCGCCGCGGTGATCGGCGACGTGTCGGGACACGGCATCGATCCGGCCATCACGGCTTTCCAGGCCAAGTATCTGCTGCGTGTGTTCTTGCGGCAGTACCGCGATCCGGCCCAGGCGCTCGAGGAGCTCAACACCCAGATGTCGGCCATGGGTCGCAACGAGGAGTTCATCTCGCTGTGCGTCGTGCTGTTCGACACCGACGCCGGCACGCTGCGGTTCGCCTCGGCCGGCCACCCGGCGGCGTGGCTCTGGCACGAGCGCGAGGTGCGGCCCCTGCGGGCCACGGGTCCGCTGCTGATGCTCGACCCCAAAGCGACCTATATCAGCCGAGAGATCCCGCTCGACATGAACGACCTGTGCCTGCTCTACACCGATGGGCTGGCCGAGGCCCGCAGCGGTGACCAGTTGTTCGGCGAGGACCGCATCGCCGCGCTGCTGCGCCGCGATCCGGGCGTATCGCCCGACGTGTTGTGCAAGTCCCTGATCGAGGCGGCGCGTGACTTCTCCAGCGGCCCCATCAACGACGACGTGGCCATCCTGGCCATCCGGCGCACCTGAGCTCACGACCGACGACCAGGTGCCCGATCCCACACCCGCCGACCGCTCGGCGCGCGCCCGTCAAGGCAACCTCGAACGAGGGGGCGCCAAGCTGGCCGCCCAGAACAAGCTGTTCGTGCGGGATCGGCTCGACCTGCTGCTCGACCCTGGCTCGTTCGTCGAGGACGGTCTGTTGGCCAACACGATGGCGGCCGATCTGCCGGCCGATGGCGTGGTCACGGGCATCGGCACCGTCGAGGGCCGGCCGGTGTGTGTGATGGCCAATGACCCCACCGTGAAGGCCGGTTCGTGGGGCGCCCGGACCGTCGAGAAGATCGTGCGCCTCACCGATCGAGCGCTGCGCGACGAGTTGCCGATCTTCTGGCTGGTCGATTCGGCCGGGGCCCGCATCACCGACCAGGTCGAGTTGTTTCCCGGCCGGCGGGGTGCCGGCCGGATCTTCTACAACCAGGTACGGCTCTCGGGGCGAGTGCCCCAGATCTGCTGCCTGTTCGGGCCGTCGGCCGCCGGCGGCGCCTACATCCCCGCGTTCTGCGATCTGGTGATCATGGTCGAGGGCAACGCCTCGATGTATCTGGGCTCGCCTCGCATGGCCGAGATGGTGATCGGTGAGATCACGACGCTCGAGGAGATGGGCGGCGCCCGGATGCACGCCACCGTGTCGGGCTGCGGCGACAACCTGGCCGTCGACGACGCCGACGCCATCGATCAGGCCAAGGCCTGGTTCTCGTATCTGCCGGAACGCTGGCGGGATCAGCCGCC
>JAYUBX010000233.1:0-3221 GCA_043740665.1 Candidatus Neomicrothrix sp. | reverse complement strand
TTCCGCTGGCAGCGCAACTCGTTCGCCCTGTGGGACAACCGCTGTGCGCAGCACTACGCGGTCAGCGACTACTGGCCGGCTCGCCGGGTGATGGAGCGCGTCACGATCGTCGGCGACCGTCCCCGCTGACGACGCTGCGTACTAGCGTGTCGCCTCCCCACCAGCGGTCTGCCGGTGGTCGTCGCGCGTTTCGGTCGAGGGTGAGTCGCTATGACAGCAATAGTCGAGGTCGATCTCGACGGTGAGCGAGCGGCGCTGGTGCGCGCCTGCCAGGCCGTCGACGACAAGCTGATCTCGCTGGCGCGCATCTCGGGGGGCGGTGCCGATGCGCTGGCCGACGAGTACATCGACGCGGTGGTGGCCGGCACCATCGACAAGTTGCAGCACGAGCTGGTCGTGTTCGGCCGCATCGACGACGATCAGCCGTGGCGGATCGGGCTCTACGGCATCGATGCCGGGGGCGAGCAACTCGTCATCGACTGGCGGGCCCGTTTCGCCGAAGCGTTCTACCAGGCCGGCTTCGACGACCCTCGGGGGCTCGTCCGCCGGGTCAGCTACGTCGGCAGCATCGACGACCTCATGATCGAGGAGTTCGTGACCGGCGAGGTCAGCGGCTCGTCGCCGCTGATGGCCGAGCTGTCCCGCAGCCGCGGCGCGTCGATGAAGGCGGCGGTGGCGACCTTGCAGTCCGAGCAGGACCGGCTGGTACGGCTCGACCCATCGGCCCGGCTGGTGCTGCGGGGAGGACCCGGTACCGGCAAGACCGTGGTGGGCCTGCACCGCGCCGCGTGGCTCGTCTACAACGACCGCCGCGTGACGGCCGACCGCATCCTGGTCGTGGGGCCCAGCGATCGCTTCCTCGCCTTCGTCTCGGCCGTGCTGCCGACGCTGGGCGAGGCCCGCATCACCCAGACCACGTTCGACCGATTGCTGGGCGAGTCGAGCGATGCCGGCAGCGACGAACGCTGGATCGAGCTGCTCGACCGGTTCGAGGCCACGCTCTGCCAGCCGGCCGAGCTGCAGGTTCGCCATCGGCGGATCCCCGAGGCGGACGTCGCCGCCCTCATCGATCGGCTCAACACCCGTGACGTGCCCTGGCAGTCGCGCCGAAAGATCTTCGTCGAGAGCCTGGCGGCCCGGTTCGAGATGAAGACGGGCGAGGTGAGCAAGGCGGCGGCCAAGGTGTGGCCATCGATGACGACGCGCCAGGCCTGGGCCCGGCTGCGTCGCCGGCCGGTGCTGGAAGCCCTCGGCGCCGACCCCGATCTCATCGACGCCTGGCTGGCCGCCGACGGTGATGGTGCCCTGGCCGATGAGGTGCGAGCCCGGTTCGAGGGGGTGCCCGCTCGCTACGCCCACGTGATCGTCGACGAGGCCCAGGATCTGACCCTGTTGCAGTTGCGGGCGGTCATGCGCCGGTCGAGTGGCGTCACCTTGGTCGGCGATGACGCCCAGCGCCGTCGGGCCAGCGGCATCGGGCTACGGCGTGCGGCCGACCTGCTCGACGTCGGACTCGAGCAGATGGCCACCGCCTATCGGATGTCGGCCGAGATCGCCGACTGGCTCAATGCGTGGGCGGTCGAGCACGCCATCGACGCGGTCGAGCTCATCGGTATCCGTCCCACCGGCGTCGCCGTGGGGCAGGGGGCGGACGTCGCCGCCGCCGAAGCCGAGCTCCGTGACCGCTGGGCCAACGTGGCGGTCATCACCGCCACTGACGTCTGGATCCACAAGGGCATCGAGTACGACGGCGTCGTCGTCGACACCGCGGCCATGACCTCCGCCGAGGTCTACCTCGCCGCCAGTCGCGCTGCCCACCACCTCATCCTCGTCCAGCCCCACCCACCCTCACCGGTTTCGGCGCCAATATGTTTCGCTGAGCGAAACACTCGGGGGGTCAAAACCGGGGTGGGGGTCAAAACCGGGAGACCGGGGGGTTAGCCGAGATCGGGCCACGAGGAGGTGCCGGTGCGGCGGCGCTTGGGGCCGCGTTCGCCAAGGGCCCAGGTACGGCGCCAGGCTCCGAGCTCGGGTCCCTGCAGAGATGGTGAGGTGCCGGCGTGGGAGCGGACCCGGGCCTGGTACCAGTCGGTGGCATCCTCGTCGGCCAGGGCCGCGACCTCGGACTCGATGCGAGCACCGAAGCGTCGGGAGTCCTCGCCCTCGGTCGGGTGCAGCGGACGGCCGAAGGTGATGGTCGTGGGTGATGGCGTCGGCATCGACCGGCCCTTGCGCAGGATTCGTCCGGTGCCCTCGACGTGGATCGGCACGACGGGCACGCTGCATCGCAGCGCCAGGTAGGCGGCCCCGGGCCGGAAGGGCTGCCCCCATCCGTCGGCGCTGCGGCCCCCTTCGGGGAAGATCAGCATGCTCCAGCCGTCGTCGAGCAGCTCGGCGGCGTCGTCGGCCGACTTGCGACCGACCTTGTTGCGCTCCATGGGGATGGCGCCGATGACGAGCGCCGACAGGGGAGCGGTGACCCGATTGCCGAAGAAGTAGTCGGCGGCGGCAACGATGAACATGTGGTGGCGCCACGGCTCGGGGATCGACGACAGCACGAGCGGTGTGTCGAGGTGGCTGTGGTGGTTGGCGGCGAAGATGAGCGGGCCGTCGAGGTCTTCGAGCCGGTCGAGCCCGTTGATCGTGGGCGAGGCCAGGGCGGCCACTATCGGCTTCACGATTCCCTGCAGCAGTAGGACGCGAGCGACCCGCGCGGGGTAGCGCCGGGCCCATTCGGTGTCGTAGTCGGCCCCGAGGGTGTTCTTGGCCTTGGGTGGCTCGATCGAGTCCGGCGTGGTCGGGGCGCGCAGCGGGAAGGGCAGCCGGCGCGCCACCGAGCTGGCCGCCACGCGTCCGGCCGAGGTCGCGGTCGACCGGTTCACCGGGATCCGGCGGATGAGCTCGTAGGCCTGGGCCGGCGAGATCCCGGACCGGGAAGGTTTCACGTGACGTCCGCCATCAGCACCGGCGGGTTGTGGAGGTGGGTGATGGTGGCATCGCGACCAACGGTGTCCGAGGCCATCTCGAGCGCATCTTGCAGCGTCGACGCCGGCTTGAAACCGAGCCGGCGGACGGCCCGCACATCGCCGCCCACGATGATGACCTGGCCGAGGTGCTGCAGCGCGTGGGCGCCCCAATACCACATGTAGAACGGGTGCACGCCGTGGTAGGCGTACGACGTGCGGTACAAGTGGCGGTACCACTCGTCCTCGGCGAACGAC
>JAYUBX010000232.1:0-9526 GCA_043740665.1 Candidatus Neomicrothrix sp. | reverse complement strand
AACGTGTTCAGCCGACCGGTACTAATCGGCCGAGGGCTTGGATTGACAATGATGTTTGTGCTCGCTATGGAGTTCTTTCAGGGGCTCGAGCGCCCGGCTTCTGCCGGACGCGCTCGTCCTTGATAACAGATTTCGGTGGCCATAGCGGTGGGGTCACACCCGTTCCCATTCCGAACACGGAAGTTAAGCCCACCAGCGCCGATGGTACTTGGGGAGAGATCCCCTGGGAGAGTAGGTCGCCGCCGGATTTCTGCAATACAGAACGGGGCCTTTCGGGGCCCCGTTCTTCGTTTTCGGGCCTTCTCGGGGTCCGATACGCTGCAGCAATGGCCACCCCTCCTTCTCGTCGTTCGTCGCGCCGATCCAGCGGATCCAGCACGCGTCGTTCGGCCACTGGCCGTGCCGCCTCTGCTCCGGGCTCGTCTCGCCGCTCGTCGAGCCGACGGCCCAGTGAGGACGGCACCAGCACGCGTCCCAGCAGTCGCTCGGGCTCCAGCCGGGCCGACAGTCGATCCGGACCCCGGTCGAGCTCGCGCCGCTCGTCGGCTCGATCCAGTCAGCCTCGGTCGGGCGGCAGCTCACGCCGGGGTGCTCCTCGGCGGTCGCCCAGCGAGCCGTATCTGGCGGGCGATCCCAAGTGGGGTGGCCTGGCCCGGCGGGCCGCTGGACGCATCGAAGAGGGCGGCTCGGGCGCGTCGTCCACGTGGCGCGAGGTCATGGACGCCGCTCGTGAAGAGGCTGAGCGTCATGGTCCGCCTGATCGCTCGATCGATCAGTGGGTACGCGTCGACGATGAGGTCCGCGACGAGGCCAGCTCGGCGGTCCGACGGGGTCGACGCCCCGATCCTGACGCCCACATCGAGCTCGAGGACGAGGTGCGCACCGAGCTGAACCGGTCGGTGGGGGCCACCCGGGCTCCCCGGCTCGAGCAGCGTCTGGCTGACGCCACGCGCTGCTTCAGCGCCGAGCGCTACATCGATGCGGCCCGGATCCTGCGCAAGCTGGTTGACGAGGCCCCTCGGGTGGCCGCCGCCCGAGAGCTCTACGGCGTCACCCTCTATCGGCAGGCCAAGTGGAAGCTGGCGGTGAAGGAGCTCGAGGCCTTCCGTCTGCTCACCGGTTCGACCGAGCAGCATCCGGTGTTGGCTGACTGCTACCGGGCCCTGGGCGACCGCTCCATGGTGGCCGAGCTGTGGGAGGAACTGCGCCAGGCCTCACCGAGTGCCGAGCTGGTGGTCGAGGGCCGCATCGTCGCCGCCGGGTCGCTGGCCGACGACGGCGACCTTCCCGGCGCCATCCGCCTGCTCGAGCAGGGCTGGCGGATGCCTCGCCGAGCCCAGGAGCACCATCTGCGCCGGGGCTACGCACTGGCCGATGTCTACGAGCGGGCCGGCGATGTGGCCCGGGCCCGCGAGCTGTTCGAGCGTCTGGCCGTGCTCGACCCGGACTTCGCCGATGTACGGCTGCGGGCTCGGGCGCTGCGCTGAACCGTCACACCCCCTGATTAGCGTGGCCCTGGCGGCTCCTTCCCCTGTCGCTCGGCCGCCCACCGCATGGTGAGCGGCTTCCATCCGGAAGGAGCATGCTCATGTCCAGCACCCCATCGACCAGCACCCCATCACCGGTGGCGTCCACCGATCCAAATCTGCTCGACGTCTCGGTCACGTTGGTGGCCGGCACGTTGTCGAGGCCGGCCGAGACCCGTCAGCTGCCCTCGGGCGACATGCTCGTCGCCCCCGAGGTCACCACTCGCCGCCCCGACGGTGTGGCCGAATCGATGCCGGTGATCCTGGGCCCAGGCCCCGGCGTGGGCCGGGCAGCTGGCGGCCGGCGAGCGGGTGCTGGTGGCGGGCCGGGTGCGACGCCGGTTCTATCGGGCCGGCGGGGCCACCGCGTCGCGGACCGAGGTGGTGGCCGATCGGGTGGTGCCCACCCGGCAACGAGCTCGAACCCGGGCCCTGATCGACCAGGTCGGCCGCTCGATTGCCGCCGCTTCGGTCGCCTGAGCCGGCTGGCTGACGCCATCCACCAACGCGCGTACTGTGGGGTCGATCCGTGCACATGAGCTGAGGAGTGGCATGACAGATATCCAGGGTCTGCTTGGCGACGAAGCCGACAGCCTGCTCACCTACGTGTCGAAGGGCATCACCCGCGACGATCTGACGCTGCCGGGCGGCGACATCGTCAATCGGGTCTACGCCGAGAGCGATCGTTCACCGCAGGTGTTGCGCAACCTGCAGGCCCTGTTTGGGCACGGCCGCCTGGCCAACACCGGCTACGTGTCGATCCTGCCGGTCGATCAGGGCATCGAGCATTCGGCCGCCGCGTCGTTCGCGCCGAACCCGAAGTACTTCGACCCCAAGAACATCGTCGAGCTGGCCATCGACGGCGGGTGCAACGCGGTGGCCACCACCTTCGGGGTGCTGGGTCTGTGCGCTCGCCGCTATTCGCACCAGATTCCGTTCATCGTGAAGATCAACCACAACGAACTGCTGACCTACCCGAACGAGTTCGACCAGATCATGTTCGGCTCGGTCGACCAGGCCTTCGATCTTGGTGCTGCCGGCGTCGGGGCCACGATCTACTTCGGTTCGCCCGAATCGCACCGCCAGATCATCGAGGTCAGCGAGGCCTTCCATCGGGCCCACGAGCTGGGCATGTTCACGGTGCTGTGGTGCTACCTGCGCAACAACGGGTTCAAGGTCGACGGCGTCGACTATCACGCCTCGGCCGACCTCACCGGCCAGGCCAACCACCTCGGCGTCACCATCGAGGCCGACATCATCAAGCAGAAGCTCCCCACCAACAACGGTGGGTACAACGCCCTGCCGGGGTTCGGCAAGACGTCGCCGCTGGTCTACGACGAACTGGTCACCGACAACCCGATCGACCTCGCCCGGTGGCAGGTCGTCAACTGCTACATGGGCCGCATCGGGCTCATCAACTCCGGTGGCGAGTCCAAGGGCACCAGTGACCTGGCCGACGCCGTACGCACCGCGGTCATCAACAAGCGGGCCGGCGGCACCGGCCTGATCACCGGCCGCAAGGCGTTCCAACGTCCCACCGCCGAGGGCATCGAGCTGCTGCAGGCCGTGCAGGACGTCTATCTCGACGAGAGCGTCACCGTCGCCTGACCCCAAGCCGATCACCGTCTGATCGCGGCCCGATCGCGATCTTGTCGAGGCCGAACTGATGCGTGGTCACGTCCGACGCGGGCGTGACCACGAAGGGTGTGCACCGGACAACGCGCGCTCGGCGATACATTGACGCCATACAGGGACGGCCGGGGGGCTGTCCGGGACAAGGGGGTCCTCGTGGCAGATACCGCCGAGCGCATCACGCCGCACGAGTTGAACCGGGTCATCATCCGGTTCGCCGGCGATTCCGGTGACGGCATGCAGCTCACCGGTGACCGGTTCACCAGCGCCAGCGCGCTGTTCGGCAACGACCTGGCCACGTTGCCGGTGTTCCCGGCCGAGATCCGGGCGCCGGCCGGCACGTTGGCCGGGGTGTCGGCTTTTCAGGTGCACATCTCGGACCATGACATCACCACGCCCGGCGACGCCCCGAACGTTTTGGTGGCCATGAACCCGGCCGCCCTGCGGTCCGAGATCGGCGAGCTCGAGCCTGGTGGCACGGTGATCGTCAACGTCGACACCTTCGACGAGCGCAACCTCACCAAGGCGGGCTACGCCGCCAACCCGCTTACCGACGGCAGCCTCAAGGGCTACACGGTGTACGAGGTGCCGATGAGCTCGATCACCAAGGAGGCCTGTGCGCCGCTGGGGGTCAAGCCTCGCGACGCCGACCGTTCGAAGAACCTGTTCGCCCTGGGTCTCATCTCGTGGATGTACACCCGCCCCGAGCAGGACACCATCGAGTGGATCACCCAGAAGTTCGCCAGCAAGCCCCAGGTGCAGGCGGCCAACCTGGCCGCGTTCCGCGCCGGCCACGCCTTCGGCGAGACGGCCGAGCTGTTCGACACTCCCTACCAGGTGCAGCCGGCACCCCAGCGGCCCGGCACCTATACCAACATCACCGGCAACACCGCGTTGGCCTGGGGTCTGGTGGCGGCCGGGCAGTTGGCCCAGATGCCGATCTTCCTCGGGTCGTACCCGATCACGCCGGCGTCCGACATCCTGCACGAGCTCTCGAAGCACAAGAACTTCGGCATCCGCACCCTGCAGGCCGAGGACGAGATCGCCGGTATCGGGGCGGCCCTGGGCGCTTCGTTCGGCGGCCACATCGGGGTGACCACCACCAGTGGGCCGGGGGTGGCGCTCAAGTCCGAGACCATGGGCTTGGCCATCAGCCTCGAACTGCCGCTGCTGATCATCGACATCCAGCGGGGCGGGCCCTCGACCGGCCTGCCGACCAAGACCGAGCAGAGCGATCTGCTGATGGCCATGTACGGGCGCCACGGCGAGTCGCCGATCCCGATCATCGCCCCCTACAGCCCGGCCCACTGCTTCGAGGTGGCCATCGAGGCCGCCCGCATGGCCCTCACCTATCGCACTCCGGTGATGGTGCTGTCCGACGGCTATCTGGCCAACGGGTCCGAGCCCTGGCTGCTGCCCGAGGTCGAGGGCCTGGCGCCGATCGAGGTGACGTTCGCGACCGAGCCGAACCATCTGAGCGACGACGGCGAGCCCGAGTTCTGGCCCTACCTACGTGATCCCGACACCCTGGCCCGGCCGTTGGCGCTGCCCGGCACGCCGGGGCTCATGCACCGCATTGGTGGCATCGAGAAGGAAGAGGGCACCGGCAACATCAGCTATGACCCCGACAACCACGAGCGCATGGTCGAGATCCGGGCGGCCAAGGTGGCCGGCATCGCCCAGACGATTCCCGATCTGGTGGTCACCGGTGATGTCGACGACGCCGACATCCTGGTCATCGGCTGGGGATCGACCTGGGGTGCCATCAGCGGTGCCGTCGATCGTGCCCGGGCCCGGGGTTGCCGGGTCGCCCAGACCCATCTGGTGCATCTGAACCCGTTCCCCCGCAACCTGGGCGACGTGCTGCGGCGCTACCCGCGGGTGCTGGTACCCGAAATGAACCTCGGTCAACTCAGCCGCCTGCTGCGGGCCGAGTACCTGGTCGACGCCCGCTCGGTGAGCAAGGTCCGCGGGGTTCCCTTCACCGCCGGCGAACTCGAGTCGCACATCCTGGAGGCCCTCGATGACTGACACCGCCATCCCCGAAACCAGCCGCAAGGACTGGTCGAGCGATCAGGAGGTCCGCTGGTGCCCCGGGTGCGGCGACTACTCGATCCTCGCCGCCGTGCAGTTCCTGATGCCCGAGCTCGGCGTGCGCCGCGAGGACACGGTGTTCGTGTCCGGCATCGGCTGCGCCGCCCGTTTCCCGTATTACATGAACACCTACGGCATGCACAGCATCCACGGGCGGGCTCCGGCCATCGCCACCGGGCTGGCGGTGGCCCGACCCGACCTCGACGTGTGGGTCGTCGGTGGTGACGGCGACATGTTGTCGATCGGCGGCAATCACCTGATCCACGCGCTTCGTCGCAACGTGAATCTCACCATTTTGATGTTCAACAACCAGATCTACGGGTTGACCAAGGGCCAGTACTCACCGACCAGCGAGGTCGGCAAGGTGACCAAGTCGACCCCGTTCGGGTCGATCGACCACCCGTTCAACCCGATCAGCCTGGCCATCGGCGCCGAGGCCACCTTCGTGGCCCGCACCCACGACATGGACCGCCACCACATGCAGGACATGTTCCGTCGGGCCCACGCCCACAACGGCGCCGCCTTCGTCGAGATCTATCAGAACTGCAACGTGTTCAACGATGGTGCGTTCGTGAACATCACCGCCAAGGATCGCCGCGACGAGATGCTGATCGCCCTGGTGCACGGCGAGCCGATTCGCTTCGGCGAAGAACGCCAGAACGGCGTGGTCATGGGTGCCGACGGCAAGCTGCGCATCGTGGCGGTGGCCGACGTCGGCGAAGCGGCCATCCTGGTGCACGACGAGACCAACCAGGGCCTGGCGTTTCAGCTGTCGCAGCTGTCGAGTGGCCCCCACGAGCCCACGCCGATCGGGGTGTTCCGGGCCGTCGACCGCCCTGACTACGGCACCGAGGTCAGCCGCCAGCTGGCTGCCGCCCACGAGCGCAGCGGCCCCGGCGACCTGAAGGATCTGCTGCACTCGGGCGCCACCTGGACCATCGACTGAGCCGATCTCCATTGACGGTGCTTCCTTCGAGGAAGTTCTAGGGTTGTTCCCTCAGCTAGTCGGCCTGCTGGACGAGGACACGGTGCGCGACGCTCGACTGATTCTCACCTGCGGGTTGCCGGGGGCGGGCAAGACCACCCTCGCGAGGCAGCTCGCCGCGGACCGGAGCGCCGTGCGTCTCACGAAGGATGACTGGCTCTGGGCCTCGGCTCGACCCCATGGGACGCGCCGACCCAGGAGAAGGTGGAGCATGAGCTCTGGCGGCTGGCCCAGGAGATCTTGCGTGTCGGCCTGAGCGTCGTCCTCGATTTCGGGCTCTGGGCGCGGATCGAACGTGACGAGATGCGATCTGTGGCTCGTGGCCTCGGTGTCGGTGTCGAACTGCACTACCTCGACGTGCAGGTCGACGAACTCTGGCGACGCATCGATGCCCGGAACTCGCTGCCACCCTGGGACAGCTACCCGATCCGCCGCTCCGACCTCGACGGGTGGCTGCCATCCTTCGAGGCGCCCGATGCGGCCGAGCTCGCTCTGTTCGACCCTCCGCCAGGACCGAACTGAGCGCCTACTTTGCGATCGGCGGCCGTCGCTCCTGGGCACCGGCCGCCCTTGACACAGACCGAAGCGCCGATGGAAGGTCGTTGCGGATGGTAGGAGAATGGCGCTCCGCTATGACGGGAACGATGGCGGGAGTGTCGCGAGGGGAGCGCCTTGGTCTGTCGGTCGTCGGTGTGCTCGTCCTCGTCGCAGCGGGGTGCGGGGCCCCGACCGAGGTGTCAGCCGGGTGCGGGGGTTCGGAGCAAGCGGTGGCCCCGGCGGTCGTCGAAACGGTGCCGCCGGTGCCGGCGGTCCCGTCGATCGCCGATCTGTCGACCAGGTTGGTTCCCGCGTACGTGCCGGGGCTGGCGGCGCGCAATGTCACCGACCCCGCGAGTCTCATCGAGCCCGGAGGAGAGCCGACCGTCGAGAGCCGGACCTCGGTCCAAGGCGTTCCGGCGGCCGTTCTCGGCGAACCGGCCGGACCGGTCATCAACCACACGATCATCTTCGCCCGGGGCGACTGGAGCTTCGAGATCATTTCCCCGACCCTCACTGTCGACGAACTCATCCGCATCGCCGAAGGCGTATCGCTCCAATGAGATGACGACCAATTCGGGCTGTCGGGTGTGATCGGTTTCCGGATCTATCAGGTGCGTTCGGGGGACGGTCGCCACCGCTTCCCCCCGTGACGCAGGGCGCTACTCGTCGAGCAGTCGAAAGACCACGCCGGTGCGGGGCTTGGGATGGAAGAACGTGGTCTTCGGGGGCATGCGTTCGCCGCCGTGGGCGATGCCGATGATCTGGGCGACGGTCACCGGCCGCAGCAGCACCCCCGCCTGGGCCTCGCCCGCCGCGACCTGGTCGACGACGTGGTTGACGCCGTGCTGGAACCGCAGTTCGTGGGTCGGCAGGGCGGCCAGGGCCACGTCGAGGCGGCTGGTGTCGAGATCCCGCACGCCGACCATGGCTTCGGGTCGGGGCTGCAGGAACCAGGCGCCGTCGGGGAGCACCAGGGTGAGCGCTCCGGCGGCCGCCATCCGGTCGCTGATGTCGGCGCCGATCGGGCCGGCCGGGGTGACGTCGAAGAACGGTCGCAGCGCTTCGACCAGGTCGAGATCGTCGGGCAGTCCATCGATCAGCCGATGGATCGGCAGCACCGACAGCTCTTCCTCGGCCAGCTCGACCAGATAGAGAAGCATCGACTCGGCGCCGGGCGTGACGCCGTCGGCGTCCGTCTGGTGGGCGACGCGCTGTTCGTCGCGATAGGTGAGGGTGGTCTCGTAGCGGTGGTGGCCGTCGGCGATGACGACCGGCGTGGCATCGGCGATGGCGCTGATGGCGGCCTGCTGATCAACGTCGGTGATGGCCCAGAGCTGATGCTCGACGTCGGCTTCGTCGACCCAGGTCGAGGTCGGTGCCGAGCCGTTCTCGAGCAGGGCAGTCAGGCCGGGTGACGCGGTCAGGCCCCACACCGCCGACAGGTTGGCCTGGGTGGCCTGGGTCAGGTGCAGCCGGTCGCTCTTGGCCTTCGGCGTGGTGAACTCGTGGGGCAGAATGAAGCCCTCATCGGGACGCGACAGCGCCAGCGCGCCGAACACCCCGGTGGTGTGTCGACGCCTGCCGTGTTCGTCGGTGTAGCTCATGCGGTAGCCATAGAACGCGGGTGCGTCGTCTCGTCGCAGCACGCCGTCATCCAGCCATTGGTGCAGGGTGTCGGCCGCGATGGCGTAGACGTCGGGCGACGCATCGGTCGCAGAGTCGGCCGACGCGTCGGGAGCCAACGGCAGATCGATCAGGATGGCGCTGGCCGGGTGCCGGGCGACCAGCGCCCGGCGATCGGCGGCGTCGATCACGTCGTAGGGCGGCACCGTGACATCGGCGAGGTCGACCCGGCTGGGGTCATAGCGCACACCGCGGAAGGGCTGGAAGCGACTCACCCCGCAGGCTTAGCAGACACCGGTGCCCGGCCCGACGGGATCGCCGGCGCGGCCAGCCCACGTGGCCGTGGCACCATGACCGGCCATGGCCTGGGTACTCGATCTCGACGGCGTGGTGTGGCGAGGCGACGACCCGATCCCGGGTGCGGCGGCAGCCGTCTCCCGTTTGAGGGCGGCCGGCGAACGGGTGTGGTTCGTGACCAACAACGGCCGTCCGAAGCGCGGCGAGGTGGTGGCCAAGCTGGCCGCCCACGGCATCGATGCCACCGACGACGTGGTGACCTCGCCCATGGCCGCGGCGTCGCTGATCGAACCGGGCGAGCGGGTGCTGGTGTGCGGCGGGCCGGGGGTCACCGAGGCGGTGACATCCCGCGGGGCCGAGGCCATCGACGCCTCGGCCTCGGTCGGCGACATCGACGCAGTGATCGTGGGCCTCCACCTCGACTTCGACTATCGCCGACTGGCCCATGCCAGCACCGCCATTCGCAACGGGGCCCGATTCATCGCGACCAACGACGACTCGACCTTTCCGGGAGCGTCGGGGCTGTTGCCCGGTGCCGGCTCGCTGGTGGCCGCGGTCGCCACCGCCAGCGGGGTGGCGCCGACCGTGGCCGGCAAGCCCTACGCGCCGATGGTCGACCTCGTCCGCTCGTTGGCCGGTGCCGAGGGCATCGCGGTGGGGGATCGGGCCGATACCGACGGTCGGTTCGCCCGGGCCCTCGGCTACCGATTCGGTCTGGTGCTCACCGGGGTCACCTCGGCCGCCGACCTACCGGTCGACCCCGAGCCCGATCTGATCGTCGCCGACCTGGCCGGTCTGGTCGACCGAGTCCTGTCGGAGTCCTGACCGC
>JAYUBX010000231.1:0-16170 GCA_043740665.1 Candidatus Neomicrothrix sp. | reverse complement strand
CCGCGGGGAGACACGTGAGCCCCAAGTCGGGAGTAACGCTCCACGCACTCACGCTGGTGACGCTGATGGCGATCTTGGCTCGGGCGGCGGTGCCCGAGTTGTTGGTCAGCGTTACCGACGCGGCTCAGTGAGCTGTGCGCCCGACCGTCGCGGCCGCCGGGACCGTGGCCGTCGAGAGGTCAACGGGGGTCTTCAGCAGCGTGACCGCCGACGAGGTGGTGGCTCCGGCGGCGAGTACTCCGCCGAACAGGGCGACGCCGGCCAGCAATCCGGCCGCCCGCTTTGCTCGACGAGTCATGGTGAGTTCGGACACGGTGGTCTGGATCGGTTGGAGTGAGCAGCCGGGTTCCATCGGCCCCGACCCTCGGTGGATTGAGGCTTGATCGATGCCCATCACGTCCCAGAGACCCAGGATGAGTCGGATGACCCGGACGGGCAGGTCAAATGGTCTATGTCGTCCAGAGGTCCCGGGCCGTCGACTCGGCCTGGCTACGGTGACGCCATGCGTCACCGACGAAGCGGACGACTCCACCAACCGGGCTCGAGCTGATGGAGAACTACCAGCTCACGGCCGACCAGTGGAAAGAGCTGGGCGACGAAGGAACAGACCTCGTCCCGCGTCCGCCAGCCGCGGTCATCGACCATCTGCTGACGGCGGGCGCCGACCTGTCGGCCGACGTCCTGATCAATACCCACCTGCCGCTGGCCGAACTCATCATGACGATGTCCGACCAGGTCGACGAGCGGCGTGACGCCCTTCGGGATTATCTCGGTCTGCCCAGCCGATGGCCGGCGGTCATCGTCGGCGTGACCGGTGGGGTGGCGGCCGGCAAGAGCCTGACGGCCCGAGTGCTCGAGTCGATCCTGGCTGCGACCGACGACACCAAGGTCGACGTGGTGTCGACGGACGGGTTCTTGTTCTCGAACCGCGAACTCGCCGAGCGCGGCCTGCTCGAACGGAAGGGGTTCCCCGAGACCTACGACTACGCCAAGCTGATCACCTTCCTCACCGCGATCAAGACTGGAAGCAAGCTGGTGCCGGCACCGATCTACGACCACCTCACCAATGACGTGCTCACCCGCCGGGTGCAGATCGTCGACCGGCCCCGCATCCTGATCCTCGAAGGCGTCAATCTGCTCCAACCCGCTCCCCCGGGTGACGCGAGCGGTCTTCTCGTCTCTGACTTCCTCGACTACTCGATCTACGTCGACGCCGATGAGTCCGATCTGCGCACATGGTTTCTGCGGCGCACGCAGGACCTACGAAGCCGATCGGCGGCAGAACCGACCTCGTTCTTCGCCCAGTTCGCCAGCGTGACCGATGCCGACTTCCTCGCCGTTGGGACGGCGGTGTGGGACACCGTGAATCGACCCAACCTCGAAGCCCACATCGCTCCCTCACGAGCTCGAGCCGACTTGATCGTCGAAAAGGCAGCCGATCACTCGATACGTCGAGTGCTGGTACGCAACCACTGAGCGATCAGCGATCAGGCGTAGGCACGGGGCACGCGGGGCCCGATGCCACACACGATCTCGTAGGCGATCGTGTCGAGCGCGGCGGCCCACTCGGCCGCGGCAATGACCTCATCGCCCTGCCGGCCGATCAACACGACCTCGTCACCGACCGCGACCTCGTCCTCGCCGCAATCGATCATCAACTGATCCATCGTCACGGTGCCGACGATCGGCCGGCGACGACCGCCGACCAGCACCTTGCCACCGACCGATGACAGGCGTCGGGGCACGCCGTCGGCGTAACCGATCGGCACGGTCGCCACCCAGGTGTCACGGTCGAAACGGTGACGCAGCCCGTACGAGATCCGCTCGCCGGCGGCCACCAACTTGCTCATCGAGACCTCGGCCCGCAACGCCAGAGCCGGCCTCAGGTCGAGCCGCCCATCGAGCGCGGGAGCCGGGCTGATCCCGTAGATCCCGATTCCTGCCCGCACCAGGTCGTAGCGGCTCCGAGGATGCTCGATCGCCGCAGCAGTGTTGGCGGCGTGCCGCATCGGTGGCACCACGCCGGCTCGATCCAGTTCGTCAAGCACCGCATCGAGTCGATCGAGTTGCTGATCGGTGAACGGGTTGTCGGGTTCGTCGGCAACGGCACAGTGTGTCCACACCGCCTCGAGGCGCAGCTCGGGCCGCGCCGCGATCATCCGAGCCAGCATCATGACGTCGGCGAGCTCGGCCCCGACACGGTTCATGCCGGTGTTGACCTTGAGGTGAACGACGGCGACGGTGTCCCGAACAACGGCCGCCGCCGCGGTCGCTTCGACCCCCGCCGCGGTGTAGACGCTGATCCGCAAGCCCAGGCGTACCGCCGCCTCGATATCGGTCGGTGGGGGCTGCGAGAGCAAAAGGATCGGCGCGTCGATGCCAGCCTCTCGCAGGGCCGCGCCTTCCTCGACCAGGGCCACACCCAGCCACGTCGCGCCGGCCGCGAGGGCGGCCTGCCCGACGACCACAGCACCGTGGCCGTAGCCGTCCGCCTTGACCACCGCGCACAAGCCGGCCGGCGCAACCAGTTCGCGCAACAGCATCACGTTGTGGGTGATAGCTCCCAGGTCGACGTCGGCCCGCGCCGCGCGCATAGCTGACTACTGCCCGTCGCCGACGCCTTGGACGATGGCCTTGACGATGTCGCCGCGCGCGACGATCCCGGCCAGTCGCCCGTCGGCATCGAGCACCGGCAGGCGGGAGACGTTCTGATCGTGCATCACGGTGGCAGCTTCCTCGACCGATGCGTCGATGGTGATGGTGAACGGCTTGGCCGTCATGACCTCGCCCACCGTGGCCCCGAGGGCCTTGGACATGGTGTCGTCGAGCTCCTTGTGGTCGAACGGCCAGGTGACGTTGACGCCCAGGAAGTTCACGACCGACGGAAAATGCACCCGAGCTTCCTCGACGATGAGATCACCCGTCGAGAGCATGCCGACCACGACGCCCGACTCGTCGACCACGGGGCCGGCATCGACGCCCCGATCGACGAGTTGTTGCATGGCCACCTGCACGATGTCGGTGGGCGCGAACGTCACGACGTCGACCGTCATCACCTCACCAACGGGCATCTCGCGCAGCGACATCAGGTCTCCTGGTCGTCGATCCGGCCGCTCGGACCGAGAGCGGAGGCTCGAGCAACCGGTCGAGCACCACCGGCAGCAGGCCGGGCAGGTCGCCGGCCACCAAGCCGTGGCGCCAGCCTAGGGCGCCGGCCGCTCCGTGCAGGAACGCGGCGGCGGCCGCGGCGTGGAAGGGATCGAGCCCCTGCGCGGCGAGGGCCCCGATGATGCCGGCCAAGACGTCACCGGTTCCGGCGGTGGCCAGGCGGGCATCGCCCGTTGTCACCACCAACACGAAGCCCTCGGGCGACCCGACGATCGTCGGCCCACCCTTCAACAGCACAACAGCCCCGAGCCGAACCGCCAGGTCGCGAACGGCCGAGAGCCGGTCGGCCGTCGGGGCTTCGCCGGCCAGCCGGGCGAACTCGGCGTCGTGAGGAGTGAGCACCACGTGGCTGCCGGTCACCGCCGCCGCGTTGGTGCCGAGCGCAGTGATGCCGTCGGCATCGACGATGGTGGGGATGGTCGAGCCCGCCACCAGCGCGGCCACGTCGTCGGCCACGGTCGGACCCGTTCCCAGCCCGTTGCCAACCACCAGCGCGCCGAACCGATGCAGGCCCTCAACGACGACCCGCGCCCACCCGACCGCGGGCAAGGTGGTCTGCACGACCTCGACCGGCAGAGCCATAGCGCCACCGGCAGCACCGCCGGGGGTGCTCTGGCGCACGTAGCCGGCGCCCGCTCGTTGCGCCCCCGAGGCCACCAACGCGGCGGAACCGTCCATCCCCGGACTGCCCGCGACGACCCACAGCGCCGATCGCCACTTGTGGGTGCCGGGGTCGCGAGCAGGAAGCCAGACCCGAAGGTCAGCGGCCTCGACCACGGCGGCGCGGGCCGACGACCCGTCGAGGCCGATGTCGGCGACCTGCACGGCGCCGACGCGACCCGCCCCTGCCGACAGCAGCAACCCGGGCTTGAGCGCGGCGAAGGTCACGGTGACGTCGGCCCGCAGTCCGCCGGGCGCGGCGACGCCGGTGAGCCCGTCGACCCCGCTCGGAATATCGACGGCCAGCACCAGCGGATCCCCGCTGGGCAACGGCGCCTGGTAGGTGCCCCGAAATCCGGTGCCAAAGGCCGCATCGATGATCAGGTCGCACGGTGGCAGGTGGTCGGGCGCCGAGGCCGCGTCGATCACCTGCACGAGCACACCCCGGGCCACCAGCCGATCGGCGGCAACGCGACCGTCATTGCCGTTGTTGCCCGGACCCGCCACTACCACAACGCGTCGGCCATAGGTACCGCCCAACATCTCGATCGCGGTTCGTGCCACGGCCGCCCCGGCCCGGGCGATGAGGACGTCGACTGGCTCAGGGGCGGCCCGATCGATCGCCGCCATCTGCGCCGGCGTGACGATGGGGATCATGACGTCGGCCCGGACGGCGCCGGATCGATGACGTCCTCGAGGGCCACGACGATCGCCTGGGCCAGGTGGCCGGTGTGGCTGATCGTGACCAGCCAGCGCCGCACACCTCGGGCCGTCGCCAGGTCGGCGGCCGCACCGTGCAACAACAATGACGGGGCCCCCGACTCGGCTCGTACGATCTCGATGTCTCGAAACCTCAGGTCTCCGAGACCGAGTCCCAGCGCCTTCATCGTCGCTTCCTTGGCCGCGAAGCGACCACCGAACCGCTCGGTCGGATCCCGTCGTTGACGGGCATAGGCCTGCTCGCCGGCGGTGTACAGCCGATCGATGATCGTCGGGGTTCGGGCCAGGACGCCCCGCAGCCGGTCGAGGTCGACCAGATCGGTGCCGATGCCGATCACCGACCGCGGCAGGCCCTCGGGCGACGCATTGGACGGCGGGGTGATCACCGTCGCTACGCGCGCCAGCGGTCGGCCAAGTGGTTCACGGGTTCGGTCAGCAGGTCGACCACCGAGATGGTGCCGAGCAGGTCGTCGCGGAAGCTCGGCTCGGTCTCGGTGACCGCATCCTTCAACGCCGAGAACCGGTTGCGGTAGCCCTGCAGGACCGACCGCATCACGGCAGGCGCCAAGTGATCGTGGAACCGAACCTGCATCAGCGTGAGCCCGGTGCACTGCTTGTCCTTGACCTCGGGGACGATGACCAGCGTGCGCCCGTCGTTGCGGCCCTGGGCGGCGGTGACCAAGCGCTCGAACGCCACGCGATGCTTGGTGCCACGCAGTTCGGGGTGATCCTGCGTGCGGCTGGGCAGTTCTCGGCTGAGTCCCCCCCGGTCGACGACGACGACACGGGCAGGGTGATCCTCGTCGTCGACCCGACCCTCGATGCGGTAGCGCGTGAACCCGAGCACTTCGGCGACGGCCGAGTCGAGCGTGGCCAGCGCACGCAACGAGCTGTAGCTGAGCTGATCGCGGGCAACGCCAGTGGCCAACACCTCGGCGACCAGGGGCACCTGCAGCAGACTCTCGTCGCTGCGAGAGATCCCCACGGTGACCGTCTTGGCCTGATGCTTGATGGCGTCGACCGGCCGGGTCAGCTCGTCGATCGCTTTGGTGAGCGACCCGATGAGGTCCTCGATCACCACGCTGGGCGTGCCCACCTTGCCGTACTCGACCTGATAGGACTCGAGGGGCAGGGATCCGAGGGCGTACCGCAGCTGGGCGGCCAGGCGAACTGCCGTGCTGGCTTCGAGATGCCCGTCATAGTCCGCGCTGCGCAATCCATCGAAGAACCGACCGGACGGCACTTCGATGGCGGCCCCGACCAGAGCCAACAGGTCGTCGTCAGGATCGTGGCTCCCGGCCGAGACCACCGCCTCGATGCCCGCCCGGGCTTCGCGCAAGGGGCGGGCCTGGGCATCGATCGCCAAGGCCGCCTCGTACCCGAACAGGTGGCCGACCATGGCCGACAGGACGAAGGCGAGACTCGGATGGGTGACCGGTACCAGGATGACCTGGAGGGCGGCCGAGAACCGCTCCTGACCCTCACTGGCCACCACGATCGGAGCCGCTTTGTGGGCCCGATAGATGGCGATCTCCTTCGCCACGTCATCGGCGGTCGAACCGGTCAGGCCGGCCGCGCACACCAGGATCAGCGGCTCGGACGAGAGGTCGATGTGCTTCTTGTCCTCGGTGGCATCACACGCGATGGACTTGTAGCAGAGCTCGGAGAGCTTGATCCGCACCTCGGCGGCGGCGATGCGATTGGCGCCGTTGCCGACGATGGCCCAATACCGACGACCGGGCGCGAACCGCTGAGCCATATCCGCGATGGCCGGGCGGCACGCCAGCGTGCGGGTCATCAGGGCCGGCAGCTCGCGAAGAGCGTCGAGCACCTCGACACGGGGGTAGCTCGGATCGAGCCCGATCTCGTCGGCCAGCGCCAGGGCCAGCAGGAAACCGGCGGCAATCTGAGCGTAGAACGCCTTGGTCGAGGCCACGCTCATCTCGACGTCGCGGCCGTCGGACGTATAGAGCACGCCGTCGGCTTTGTCGGTCAGGTCGCTGTTGCGACGGTTGACGATGGCGATCACCCGCGCCCCGCGCGACCGCACCAGATCGACGGTGCGATTGGTATCGGTCGTGGTGCCCGACTGACTGATGGCGATGACCAGCGAGTCGGACATGTCGGGCCGCATCTCGAAACCCGACAGCTCGGTCGCCGGCAGGGCGCGGATCGAGAGGGCCACGGCACCGTCGCCGATCGCCGCCGACAGGGCGATGGCCAGACTCTGGCCCGCCACCGCGGCGGTGCCCTGACCGATCACCAGCACGCGGCGGATCGACCGCGACCGCAGGTCGGCCCGGATCGAATCAGGCAGTGTGTCCGCTCCGAGCCGCACGGTCAGTCGGCCGTCGACGTCGATCAGCTTGCCACGGAGCGTCTTGCGGAACGAGGCCGGCGCCTCGGAGATCTCCTTGAGCAAGAAATGGGGCGAGTCACCCCGGTCGATGTCGCGCGTCGTAATCTGGGCCGTCACCTGCTCGGTCGCCATCACCGGGATCAGCCGACCGTCGTAGGCGATTCGTTCGATGCCACCCAGCCGACCGGCGTCGGTGCCCCGCAGCCGAATGATCTGGCCGCGAGTCGCGTTCGGGTTCGAGAGGTCGGCCGGAGTCTCGCCGTCCATCCGCAGATAGGTCGATGTCTCCTCGACCAGGCCGTAGGGCTCACTGGCTACGAGAAAGGCATCCTCGGCCAGACCGACATAGAGGGCCTGGCCGCTGCCGCGAAGGGCCAGCAGCAGATCGGATGGTTCCTCGCTGACACTGGCGGCGATGGCCACCGAGCCCTCGAGCTCGTCGACCGTGCGACGGAACGCCTCGAGTGGGTCGCAGCCACCCGCCAGCTGGCGGGACATCAGCGTGGGGATGACCTTGGCGTCGGTGGTGATCTCGTCGGGGATCCGGAGCGCCTCGGTCGCCTTGAGATCGGCGAAGTTGTCGACGTCGCCGTTGAGCACGGCGGTGACGTAGGGCCCGTCCGGCCGGTCGACCTCGTCGGAGTTGAGCGGGTGGGCATTGGCCTGCGAGATGATGCCGACACTGGCCCATCGGGTGTGACCGAGGACGACGGCAGTCGCGGTAGGAGCCACCAACGCCCGGTGCAGCAGGTCGTCACCGGTGAGCGCCAGCCGCAGGGCTCGCGTGTTGTCGCCCAGCTCACCGATCTCGGCCGACGCCTTGTAGACGAAGCTCAGGTGGCCGTCGGGCGACCGCACCGCCAGCGAGCCGAACAGTCCATCACCGGACCGGGCCGCGATGGCCGCGGCCACGTCGGGCGCGTCGAGGTCGAGCCCATGACCATGCACCAGCAGGTGCAGCCCCGCCGAGTCTCGACCTCGGACCTCGAGTCGATCGAGCGCAGACAACGCCTGCTGCACCGAAACGAAGACGGCGAGCGCAGCATCGCCGGCCGTGCGGCCCGCGAAGGCCTCGACGCCCCGAGCAGTGCGCAGCCGGTCCCGGTCGATCGCCCACACCGCATCCTTGAGATCGACCATGGCGGCGTTGACCGCTTCGAGACCGGCATCGCCGTCGGCCGACACCGCCTCGAGACCGACCCGGTCGAGCTCGTCTTCGATCTCGCTGACGCGGTCGGCCAGCACGCGAGCCCGATGCTCGACGGCAGCCCGAAAATCGCGATCGCGCACCAATGCGGTCGTTCCCGGTACTCCTCGCAACAACCGGTCAGCCGCTCCAACCTGCTCGGCGGCCCACGCCAGTTCGGCCACCACGAAGGCCACCTCATGGCGGATCAACGAATCGGTGACCGAGTCGAGCAGGCCCAACACCTCGGCCGGTGTGGGTGGCCTGCGATCACTGGGCTGGCGGACGACGGCGATGATCCCGCACATGGTGGACTGCACCTTCTGGTTGGCAGTTGCGACGATCGGGCGCCACGGCCCGTCAGCGAGAATGAACCGCGAAGTCTAGGCGGGCCGGGCCTCGGTTTCGGTGGCGGCCCCCAGGGCCCGCACCAGCCGGTCGGCCAGGGCCCGAGCCACCGATTCGTCAGTCGCCTCGACCATCACCCGCACCAGCGGCTCGGTGCCACTCGCCCTCACCAGCACCCGACCATGATCACCGAGTTCAGCTTCGACGGCGGCGATCTCGTCCGCGATGACGGCCACAATCGTCGGATCGCGACGGGCAACCCGCACGTTGACCAACACCTGGGGCAGACGGGTCATGGCCTCGCCGGCCAGCTGCGACAGCGGCCGCCCCACCCGAACGAGCATGTCGAGCAACTGCACGCCGGTCAGCAAGCCATCGCCGGTGGTGGCCAGCTGACGGAAGATCACGTGCCCCGACTGCTCGCCACCGAGCGCCAGATGCCGTGCCGACAGCGCCTCGAGCACGTAGCGGTCGCCGACCTGGGTCTCGATGACCTCGATCCCCCGTTCGGCCATGGCCAGCCGGAAGCCGAGATTGGTCATCACCGTGACCACGACTGCATCGTCGGTGAGCAGGCCGCGCTCGCGCAGATCGAGCGCGCACAGCGCGATGAGATGATCGCCGTCGATCAAACCGCCGCGCTCGTCGACGGCCAGCACCCGATCAGCGTCACCGTCGAACGCCAGGCCCACCGACGAGCCCGACTCGATCACCGCAGCCTGCAGATCTTCGGGGTGGGTCGAACCGCACCCGTCGTTGATGTTGAACCCGTCCGGATCGGCATGAATCACCCGCACATCGGCACCCAACCGAGCGAGCACACGCGGCGCAACGACCGAGGCGGCGCCGTTGGCGCAGTCGATCACGACCCGGAGGCCATCGAGCCGGCGACCGGCGACCGACTCGACCACCGCACGCTCATAGTGGGCGAGATCGCTGCCCGCGTCGACCGGGTCGTGGAGCTCGCCGGTCGGACCGCCCGCCGATCCCGGTGTCCGCTCCAACACGCGATCGAGTTCGAGCTCGAGCCGGGCCTCGACCTCGTCGGTCAGCTTGAGACCACCGCCAGCGAAGAACTTCACGCCGTTGTCGGCGTACGGGTTGTGCGACGCCGAGATCATCGCCCCGGGCCAGCCGCCGTCGGCGCACACCCAGGCCAGCGCCGGTGTCGGCACGATGCCCATGACCGCCGGCGATGCACCTGCCGCTACCAGCCCGCCGACCAGGGCCGCCTCGAGGCGGGCGCCCGATTGGCGAGGATCGCGAGCGACGACAAACCGGCCGGTGCCGAGCACGGTCGCGGCCGCTTGGCCCAGCGCCGCAACCAGTTCGTCGGTGAGCTCCGCGGCGGGACCGCGCACGCCGTCGGTACCGAAGCGCAGCGTCATCGTGAGTAAGGCTGGGGTCGAACGACTACCGCTTGGAGTACTGCGGAGCCTTACGAGCCTTCTTGAGGCCGTACTTCTTGCTTTCCTTCTTCCGCGGATCGCGGGTAAGGAAGCCGGCCTTCTTGAGGTCAGGACGAAGCTCGGGGTCGAGCTCGATGAGCGCTCGGGCGATGCCGTGACGCAGGGCGCCGGCCTGACCCGAGGGCCCGCCACCGTCGAGGGTGGCGTCGATGTCGTAGGCCTCGGCCATGTTGGTCAGGCGCAGCGGCTCGGTGAGGATCATCCGGTGGGTATCTGACGGGAAGTAGTCGGCCAGCTCGCGCTTGTTCACGGTGATGACGCCGGTACCGGGACGGAATCGAACCCGAGCGACGGCCCGCTTGCGGCGACCGGTGGTCTGGGTGATGGGTTTGGTCGACATGCGTGGCGTCCTTGGTATCAGCTGCGGGCGCGAGCCTGCTCGAGCGCCAGAGGCTGGGGCTGCTGAGCGGCGTGCGGATGGGTGGGGCCGGCGTACACCTTGAGCTTGGAGAGCTGCTGGCGACCGAGGCGGTTCTTGGGGATCATGCCCCGAATCGAGCGGCGGACCGCATCGGCGGGGTTCTTGGCCATGAGGTCACCGAAGGTGCGCTCACGCAGACCGCCGGGGTACCCCGAGTGCTGGTAGATCATCTTCTTGTCGGCCTTGCCCGACGTCAGCACCATCTTGTCGGCATTGACGATGATGACGTGATCGCCAGTGTCGATGTGGGGGCTGTACATGACCTTGTGCTTGCCGCGGAGGATGCGAGCCGCCTCGGTGGCAACCCGACCGAGGACCAGCCCATCGGCATCGATGATGTGCCAGGCGCGCTGGATCTCGCTGGCTTTGGGAGAGTACGTGCGCACGCGCAGACCTTTGTTCGTGGCTTCTCGAAGGGCCCCGCGCACAAGGGTGCACAGGGGCGACTGACTACGTTACGGGTCAGAAGGCCCGAACGGCAAACCGGACCGGATGCCGACCGGCAGACGGTGCTAGATGTAGGCCAGACGGACGGCCGCATCGGGCGAGTTGATGCGGAACGCGAAGCTCTCCTCGAGGTAGAGCGTCACCGTCGCGGCGTCGTGGGCCAGGTAGCCAATCGAGAAGTCCTCGCCAACGACCAACTGGAAGTCACCACCGCGCTGGCTCAGCACGACGGCTCCGTCGACCGCCGGAGCCCAGACTATGGGTCCACCCAGCAAGGCGCGCAGGTGCTCGAAGACCGGGTACCCGCCGCGCTCGGTCGTCTCGGTGACGCCGGTGTAGCACCGGGCACCCAGCGCGATGGCGTACGGCCCGGCCACATCGGCGGCTCGCAGGGTGGCGACGGCCGTGGCAACGTGGGTGGGATAGTCGTCGTAGTCGTCGGTGATGGCGACCACCCGGTGCGGGGTGGCGGCCGCCATGCCGACGACGCCAGCCGGCGCGAAGCCGTGAAACATCGAGCCGTCCTCGGCCATCGCCGCGCGCCGCGCCGCTTCGATCACCGGTTCGAGGTCGAGGTCGTCGGCACCCCGATCGGCCGCATCGAGTTCGGCGCGGTCCAGGACAAACGGCGTACGCAGCTCGATCAGCGGGAGCACCCGGCGCTGCGCCGCGTGGACACCCATGATCGGGCCCGCTTCGAGGGGCGCGACCCGACCGAGATCGACCGCGGAGTGGCTCCAGCCGTGGGGGCCCGAGAAGTCGACCAGCTTGCGGCCCGCCAGGAAATGCTCGAGTGATCGAGTCGCTTCCCCCTCGATCTGGGCCCAGGCCGCGTCGGTGATCGGTGCCTTGTCGCGCATCAGGTGGTTCACAGTGAGTCCTTACGGTCGTTGCGGAGGCTACCGATACCGAGACTGCCGTCACCGGCGGAGCCGGACCCGGCGTCATGTTCGGCCTCGTGTTCGATGGCCAGGATGTCACCCTCGGTGAAGAGGTAGGTGCGCAGATGCTGATCGAGCTTGGGGTCATTGCGGCGCAGCCACTCGAGCGTCATGGCCGCGTGCTCCTTCTCTTCGTCACGGTTGTGACCGAGCACCTCAGCCAGGCCGGCATCCGCCGTGGCCGCCGCCCGTTGGTCGTACCAGTCGACCGCCTCGAGCTCTTCCATGATCGAGACGATCGCCCGGTGGCGATCGACGACCGCGTCGGGCAGGTCCGGCTCGTGAAGGGTGTTGCTGCTGCTGGCCATGTCGATGCTCCTACCCACCGGGGCGGGGTCGCGTGCAGGTCATCTTCGAACATCGGCATCTTGCCAGGCTCAGCCAGGCGGGACACAGCCCCCGTCTAATCAGTAGCGCACCTGCCAGAGGCACAGGCCGAGCGGAGGCGCCAGTTGGCCCGCCTTGCCCCGGTCGCGCGCCCGCAGGATGCCGCTGACCTGGCCGGCGGTCCGGCGACCGAGACCGACCTCGACCAACGTGCCGACGATGCTGCGCACCATCTGCTGACAGAACGCCTTGGCCTCGATCTGAAAGTCCAGCTCACCATCACCGCGATCGACCCATCCGGCCACGGTCACTCGACGCATCGGGATGGGCGGCTTCTCGCCCGCCGCCTGCTGCGGGGCACGAATCTGCTTCAGTCGGCAGAACGACGAGAAGTCATGCAGGCCGATCAACGGATCGCAGGCCAGTCGCAGGGCGCGCAGGTCGAGGGGCTGATCGACATGCCACGCGGTCCGAGCCCGAAATGGATCCGGTTCGGGCCGGTTGATGATCGTGTAGCGATACACCCGCGCGGTGGCCGAAAACCGGGCGTCGAAGTCGGGCGCGACGACGGCAGCATCCCGCACCGCGATCGAGCCGTCACCCAGCTGGTTGACCGATCGCATGAGTTGGCGCAGGTCGAGACCGGCGGCTGGCGCATCGAAGCTGACGACCTGACCCCAGGCGTGCACGCCGGCGTCGGTGCGGCCCGCGCAGACCAGGGTTATCGGATGATCGAGCACCTTCTCGATGCGATCAGTGAGCGTCTCGCCCACGCTGGTCACGCCGGGATTCGGCGCGAACCCCCGATAGTCCGTGCCGTCATAGGCAACGGTCAGCCGCACCCGCTCGAGCAGGATGTCCGCTAGAGCGCCCGGCACGGCGAGCTCAGACGAGTTCGATGCGCGCCATCGGCGCGTTGTCACCGTGGCGGGGGCCCAGCTTCAGGATGCGGGTGTAGCCACCGGGACGATCGACGTAGCGGGGACCGATCTCGTCGAACAACTTCGATGCCATGTCCCTATCGCCAATGAAGGCCACGACCTGGCGGTGGTTGTGAAGCCCGCCCTTCTTGGCCTTGGTGATCATCTTCTCGGCCACGGGACGCAACGCCTTGGCCTTGGCTTCGGTGGTCACGATGCCCTCGGCCGCGATCAGTGACGCAACCAGGTTGGCCATCATCAGGCGTTGGTGGGATGCGCTGCCGCCGAAGCGGCGGCTCTTGCGTGGGGTTGCAGGCATGGAATCAGTCCCGACTACGGAGCGACAAACCGCGCTCGTCCAGCTTCTGGATGACCTCGTCGAGCGACTTCTGGCCGAAGTTGGTGATGGCCAGCAGATCGTCCTCGCTCTTCTCGAGCAGCTCGCCCACCGTGTTGACCTGGGCACGCTTGAGGCAGTTGCGAGGACGCTCGGACAGGTCGAGGTCCTCGATGGGCAGTTCGAGGTCGGGCGAACCAACGGTCACGCCGCTGACTTCACCGAGCTCGAGGCCTTGGGGCTCGTCGCTCATCTCTTCGATCAGCTGGACGAGGGTGCGCAGCGTGGCGCCGGCCGAAGCCAGAGCCTCGCGGGCCGAGATCGAACCGTCGGTCTCGATATCGAGCACGAGGCGATCGAAGGCCGTCGACTGCTCGACCCGGGTCGGCTCGACCGAGAACGTCACTCGCCGGACCGGCGAGAAGATCGAGTCGACCGGAATCACGCCGATCGTCGCTGAGGTCTTGTTGCGGTCGGCCGAGACGTAGCCCCGGCCCTTCTCGACGGTGAGGTCGATGGCCAGCCGGCCACTGCCGTTGAGCGTGGCCAGGTGCAGGTCCTTGTTGAGGATCTCGACATCGGCGGTGGTCTGGATATCACCGGCGGTGACGGCCTTGGGCCCCCGGGCATCGCCGCGGGCGTCGAGACGCAGGGTGACCGGCTCATCGGAGTAGACCTGCAGGACAAGGTCCTTCAGGTTCAAGATGATGTCGGTGACATCCTCGGTGATGCCTTCGATCGTGTCGAACTCGTGGAGCGCGTCGTCGAAGCGCACCTGGGTGATGGCGGCACCCGGGATCGATGACAACAACGTGCGCCGAAGCGAGTTGCCGAGCGTGTGGCCGAAACCCGGCTCGAGCGGGCTGATAGCGAAGAGCTGGCGATCGCCGTCAGCATCGCTGAGTGCCTCGACCTTGGGGCGCTGAATGACCAGCATGTGCTTCTACCTCAGTGAATCGCGTGATTCCGTAGACCGAACAGGATGCGCTCACGCCACGGACGGGTGGGTACCCGCCGCAGCCGAGCGTTACTTGGAGTAGAGCTCGACGATGAGCTGCTCGCGCACGGGCACATCAATGTGCTCGCGCAGGGGCAGTTCGCGGACGGTCACGTTGAATCGACCGTCGGTGGTCTCGAGCCAGGGCGGGGGCGTGCGACCCAGAACATCGTTGTTCCACTGCACGACGACCAGCTCGCGGGACTTCTCCTTGAGCGAGATGACGTCGCCCTTGCGGACCCGATAACTGGGGATGTTCACCCGCTTGCCGTTGACCTGCACGTGGCCGTGGCTCACGAACTGGCGAGCCTGGGGGCGAGTGGCCGCCCACCCGGCGCGGTAGGCGACGTTGTCGAGGCGCAGCTCGAGGTAGCGCAGCATGTTCTCGCCAGTGACGCCCTCGCGGCGGTTGGCTTCCTCGTAGAGGTTGCGGAACTGACGCTCGGTGAGCCCGTACGAGAAGCGAGCCTTCTGCTTCTCCTGCATCTGCAGGAGGTACTCGGACACGTTGCCGCGGCGACGAGTACGACCGTGCTCGCCCGGCGGGTACGGACGCTTGTCGAGCGCCTTGGTCTCGCCGGCCGTACCGAAGATGTTGGTGCCGAGACGGCGGGAGATACGGGCCTTGGGCCCGGTGTAACGAGACATGTCAGACCCTCCGACGCTTGGGCGGGCGGCAGCCGTTGTGCGGCACGGGCGTAACGTCCTTGATCCCGGTGACTTCGATACCGGCGTTCTGGATAGAGCGAATGGCGGTCTCTCGGCCCGAACCCGGGCCCTTGACCAGCACATCGACCTTGCGGACCCCGTGCTCCATGGCTCGGCGGGCGCACTGCTCGGCCGCCATCTGGGCGGCGAACGGCGTGCTCTTCCGCGAGCCCTTGAATCCGACGTTGCCAGCCGAGGCCCAGGCGAGGACGTTGCCGTCCTGGTCGCTGATCGACACGATCGTGTTGTTGAACGAGCTCTTGATGTGCGCCACCCCGTAGGTGATGTTCTTGCGCTCTTTGCGGCGAGGGCGACGGCCCCCGGAAGTTGGCTTGGCCATTACCTTGCGACCTTCTTCTTGCCGGCGACAGTCTTCTTGGGACCCTTGCGGGTGCGAGCGTTGGTGTGGGTGCGCTGACCGTGGACGGGCAGGCCCTTGCGGTGCCGCAGGCCCTGGTAGCAGCCGATCTCCATCTTGCGCTTGATGTCCTGCGACACCTCACGACGCAGATCGCCCTCGACCTTCAACCCCTGGTCGATGTAGGCCCGGATGCGACTCACCTCTTCGTCGGTGAGATCGCGGACCCGCGTGTTGGGGTCGATGCTCGTCGACTCGCAGATCTGCTGCGCGGTGGTGCGGCCGATCCCGAAGATGTAGGTGAGGGAGATCTCCAACCGCTTCTCGCGGGGGATGTCGATGCCGGATATACGGGCCATCTATCCCTGCCTCTGCTTGTGTCGCGGGTTGGTGCAGATGACCTGGACCCGTCCGTGACGGCGGATCACCTTGCACTTCTCACACATGGGTTTGACGCTGGGTCGTACTTTCATGGGTCTCGCCTGAATCCTTCTTCAGGTAGCACCGGGCATGTTCCCCCGGCCGGCCCAAGCTCGTTGGCTCGGGCTCTCTCTTGGAACGGATGGCTATTTGTAGCGGTACGTAATGCGACCTCGGGTGAGGTCGTAGGGGGTGAGCTCCACCTGGACCCGATCACCAGGAAGGATGCGGATGTAGTGCATGCGCATCTTTCCGGAGATGTGGGCCAAGACCTTGTGACCATTTTCGAGTTCGACCCGAAACATGGCGTTGGGCAACGGCTCAGTGACCGTTCCTTCGAGAACGATCGCGTCTTCTTTAGGCTTGGGCAGCGTGCTACTCCCT
>JAYUBX010000230.1:0-7334 GCA_043740665.1 Candidatus Neomicrothrix sp. | reverse complement strand
GGCCGCCATGGCCGCCGGCGAGTTCTGGGCGATCTTCTCGGCCAGCTCCTGGGCCACCTGGCGGAGCCGTTCGGGCGGATCGACGACCTCGCTCACCATGCCCAACTCGTAGGCCCGCTTAGCGGTCATCCGTTCGTAGCGCCCCACCAGCGCCATGCGCAGGACGGCCTCGACCGGCATCTTGCGGGCCAGACCCACCACCTCGTAGGCCGAGACCTGGCCGACCGAGACATGGGGATCGAGGAAGGTCGCGTTGGCCGCGGCGATCACGATGTCGGCATCGGCCACGAAGTGCAGGCCGCCGCCGGCGCAGACCCCGTTCACCGCCGCGATCACCGGCTTCCACACCTGGTTGTGCCACGCCGTCAGCCGTAGCTCGGCCCGGTGGGTGCGACGGCTCTGGGCCCGCATGGCCTCGGGGTCACGGCTCATCTGCACCACGTCGACTCCGGTCTGGAAGGCGCGGCCTTCGCCGGTGTTCACGATCACTCGCACAGAGGGGTCGGCGTCGAGCTCGGCCCACGCCCGCTCGAGCTCGTCGAGCATGGTGGCGTCCATGGCGTTGGCCGAGTCGGGTCGGTTGAAGATCAACCATCCGACCGGCCCGTGGCGCTCGACCAGCAGCGTCTCGTAGCTCATGACGACGACTCGTCGCCTTGGATCGGATCAACCACGCGGCACCTCGCGCCACGGGGCGTCGTGCCACGGGTCCGGCTCGCGAGCCAGCCCCAGCACGCGCTCGGCCACGATGTTCTTGTTGACCTCGGTGGTGCCACCCTCGATGGTGTTGGCGCGACTGCGCAGCATGCCCTTGACCTCGTACGGCAGGGCCTCGGCGTAGGTGTCGGCATCGCTGACCCAGGCGGTGGCGGCCGGACCCAGCAGGTCGGTCGCCAGCAGTTGGATGCGCTGGTTGAGCGCGCCCTGATGCACTTTGCCGATCGAGCTCTCTGGTCCCGGCGGCCGGCCGGCCTTGAGCCCGGCGCGCACCCGCTGGTTGGTCCAGGCGCGGATGTGTTCTTCGCTGTGGACCGCCATGAGTTGCTGGCGCACGATCGGATCGTCCCACCGGCCCAGCTCGCGAGCCCGACGGATCAGCCGTTCGGTTCCCGACCCGCCGATGCGATCGACACCGCCCGACCCCGATCCCGAGACCATCTGACGCTCGCCCGACAGCGTGGCGTTGGCGACCCGCCAACCGTCGCCGACGGCACCGAGCCGCTGGGCATCGGGCACGCGCACGGCGTCGAGGTAGACCTCGTTGAAGTCGATCTCGCCGGTGATGTGGGGCAGCGGGCGCACGTCGACCCCGGGCTGGCGCAGGTCGACCAGAAAATAGGTGATGCCCTTGCGCTTGGTGGCCGACGGATCGGTGCGGGCCAGCAGCACCCCGAAGTCCGACAGGTGGGCCCACGTGGTCCAGACCTTCTGACCGGTGACGATCCATTCGTCGCCGTCGCACTCGGCGCGGGTGGCGAGTGATGCCAGGTCACTGCCGGCACCGGGCTCGCTGAACAGCTGGCACCAGACCTCTTCGTTGCCGACGATGGGCGGCAGGTAGCGCAGCCTCTGCGCTTCGGTCCCATGGGCGAAAAGCGCCGGCGCGGCCAGGTTGAGTCCGAGCGGGTTGAGCCGACCGAGGTTGAGCGGCGCCAACACCGTTTCGACCGCTCGGGCCTGGGGTCCGGTCAGGCCGAGGCCCCCATAGGCGACGGGCCACGTCGGAACGACCAGGCCGGACCGGCCGAAAACGGGGTACCACCGCTCGTAGTCGTCACGGGTCCGGACCTCACGGATCGCCGATGGTCCGCCGCGGCTGGCCGCCACCCGCCAGGTCTCGGGCACCGAACGGGCCACCCAGGCTTCGACGGCCGCAACCGCATCGGCGACCGGGGTATCGGCATCGAGCTGGAGCATCGTCATCGACCCTTGAACTCGGGCGGGCGCTTGGCCACGAACGCAGCCATGCCTTCACCGAAGTCCTTGCTGCGCGACGACAGCTCGAGAGCCAACGCCTCGTGCTGCAGTTGGGCCTCGAGCTCGGTGTTGGGCCCGGCGCGGAGCAGCCACTTGGTCAGACCCACGGCGACGGTCGGACCGTCCGCCAACTGCGTAACGAGCGCCTCGACTTCGTGGTCGAGGGCGGCTGGGTTCACCGATCGGTGGACGACTCCCCACTCGGCCGCCTCGCGGCCCGTGAGCGAGCGACCCAACATCAGCAGTTCACGGGCCCGGGTCATGCCGACCAGCCGAGGCAGCAACCAAGTCGCTCCGCTGTCGGGGGTGAATCCTCGCTCGACGAACGGCTCCCAAAATGTGGCGTCGTCGGCGGCGACGGTGAAGTCGGCGGCCAGCGCCAACTGGAAGCCGATGCCGGCCGCCCAACCCTGTACCTGGCACACGATCGGGGTCTGCACGTTGAGCATCAGCGGGATCAGTCGGTGGGCCAATGCCGGCACCCGGCGTTGGATGCTGCCGACCCGGGGGCGTTCGGGCTTGGCCCCGTCGGTCGTGGCGTTGCGAGCCACGATGTCAGCGCCGGCGCAGAAGTGGTTGCCTGCTCCGCTGACCACGATCACCCGCACCGCTTCGTCGCGACCGGCTCGGTCGAGGGCGTCGATGAGACCCGCCATCATCACGTCATCGATGGCGTTGCGTTTGGTCGGCCGTTCGAGCTCGAGCCGCAGGGCAACACCGTCGAGGGTCACCGAGACTCCGTCGACCGATCCGTAGTCGGTCATTGGTGACGAACTCCCGTGCCGTTGGCGAAATTGGCAGCGATGGCATCAAGGGCCTGTTGCAGGTCGGTGGCACCGCCGGGTGGGTCGGGTAGACGAACCGGACCATGGTCGCGGCTCGGCAGCAGCACCGTGGCGTGTCCCGGGGTGGTGAGTTCGCCGCGCTGGTTGGTCGCCTGCAGCTCGAGATCGACCGCGGGGCGATCGCCCTCGGCCAGGTAGCGGCGAGCGACGGTGCCTCGCAACCACTGGGTGTCGCCGACGTAGTTGAACTTGCGAAACTCGCAGTCGAGCTTCCACAGCCAGGCGTCGTCACCCATCCAGTCGGTGCACAGGTGGATGAGCCAGGTCTCGCGCATGCGGCCGTAGTCGAAGGTGGTGGGGTTGCCCGACCGCCGAGCAAACTCGGGGTCCCAGTGCACGCGCTGCATCACGTCGGGCACGTTCCGATCGTCGCGGTGATAGAAGCGGGGCACGCGCCGACGGTTGGCGGCCCCAAGTCGTAGCGGGGCGACGCCGTACAGGCCCATGCCCATGCCCACGTGCCAGCAGATCATGTCGGTGACCGTGAGCGGACCCTTGACCATCGGCCCGATCTGGTCGCCCTCGCTCACGTCTTCCCACCAGCGCGGTTCGGCGCCTCGCGGACCTTCGGCCGCGTACTGCGCTTCGATGCGATCGATGTCGTCGTCTACATAGGGCGCCAGCTCGAGGGCGTCGTACTTCTTGCGGGCCCGGGCCTTGGTGCGCTCGGTGCGGATCATCAGTCGGTACTGAGCCGAAAGCAGCGTGCCCTCGTCGTCGCGGAAAACCTGACCGGTCCACTCGTGCACCGCCCGCTCGGCAAAGTCGCTGGGCTTGTCGAGCACGCCAACGAGGGCGTTGCGACGTAGCACCTGCCGATCGGGCCGCAGCGGAGCCCACCACTCGCGAGCGCTGGCCGAATAGAACGCGTGCACGCCACGAAGGGGATCGCCCCGCATCAGGTCGCGCTGGTCGGCGGGCACCTCGGTGACCTCGTCCTCGCCGACCAGCGTGTCGCCCCCGACCAGTGGCGGCGGGGCGATGGCGCCGCCCCATCGGGTGGCCGTGGCGTACTCGGGATCGGTGTAGAGCGGGTTGTCGTCGCCGTAGGCGTGGGCGACGTGGCGAAACGCGTCCACGCCGGGTCGGCGGTAGTGCGCCGGCTGCGGGTGCGGCTCGGCCACCCCGATACGGGACCGCAGGCGATCGATCGCCTCGTCGGTGATACCGGGCCCCTCACGCTCCATGCTGCTGATCCCCTTCGTCCGCGGCCAGCCTGGCGGCCCAGCGCCCTGAGCAGTATCGCATGAAATTGAACCGTCGTTCAGACCGTCGATCAGGGGCGCCGGAAGGCCCGCTCGATCATGTCGTGCAGGTCGGTCAACGGCAGTCGCTCGGCCGGCTGAGGGTCGTCGGACATGACCGCGGGGTCGAGGGATTGATAGGCCGCCACCAGCCCACTGAGCAGGCGAGCCAGTACCTGCGGATCGCCGTCGCGCAGCTCGCCCATGGCCTGGCCCCGGGCGAAGACGTCGGCCTGGATCTCCATGGCCGTCTCGAGGTTGTCGGCCAACAGCGGCGACTCGGGCAGCTCGGGTGCCGGTCGCGATGTCGAAAACGATCGCAGGTAGAGCCGGCCGAAGTGGCGGTGGGCCCGAAAGAACCCGACCTCGAACTCGACGAGGGCGTGAAGCTGTACGACCGGATCGGCCTCGGACGCGAAGGCATCCCGCAGTCCGGGCATGAACTCGGCGCCTCGCCGTAGGAACACGCTGAGGTAGAGATCGTCCTTGTTCTCGAAGAACGAATAGACCGATCCGACCGAGAACTCGGCCAGCTCCGCGATCTCCTTCAGGGTGGTGGCATGGAAGCCCTTGCGCCCGAACACCTCTTCGGCCGCGTCGAGCAACTGGGCTCGACTCAGGTCCTGATGCAACAGGCGACGCTGGGCCCGCCGACTGGCGTTCTGGTCGACGTCGGTGGACTCAGGCATCCGGACACGGTAGCCGTCCCGACCGCCGACGGACCGATGCGTGCGATTGATTGAAGATAGGTTCTGCGAAATGAACGACGGACCGGCACAAGCCGGAGCCACCACCCGGCCACCGCCTCCCGAGGGCGACTGGCTGGGAACGCCCTACCTCCACTTCGAGCGCCAAGGCTCACTGGCGGTCGTCACCGTCGACCGACCCGAACGGCGCAACTCGATGACGCCGGCCATGTACTTCGGCGTGCGCTACGCGGTCGACCTGGTCAATCGGGACGACTCGCTGGCCGGTCTGCTGATCACCGGATCGGGTGACGTGTTCATCCCCGGCGGCGATCTGGGCGGCGACAACGTCGACGGCTGGGCCGACCTTCCCCTGCTGTTGGGCATGGACAACACGCCGTTCGACGCGGTGCGCCTGTCACCCAAACCGGTCGTATGTGCCGTGAACGGCTTGGCTCAGGGCGGCGGCATGATGATCGCCATGTTGGCCGACGTCGCCGTCGCCAGTGACCACGCCACGTTCCGCGCTCCCGAGCTGTTCCGCGGCATCGCCGACACCAACTACGGCCAGATCCTACCCCGCCAGATCGGCCCGGCCCGCGCCCGCGACATGCTGATGACCGGTCGGGTCGTCACCGCCGACGAGGCCCAGGACTGGGGGCTGGTCGCCCGGGTGGTCGCCCACGATGACCTCATGGCCGAGGCGCTCGACGCCCTGCGCTGGTGTTGCCGAGCCGCGCCCAGCGCGCGGGCCGCGGTGAAGCGGGTCATGGATGACTTCTACGGTCACTACGACCGCATGGCCATGGACGCCAGCCTGTCGAGTCAAGAGTCGGTTGAGGGGTTCATGGCCTTCAAGGAGCGCCGCAACCCGTCATGGGTGCCCGCCGAGATCCGCACCGACGGTCGGATCTGACGGGCGAGCGGCCAGGCCGTTGCGCTGCTCGATCCGAGCGATGACGAGGAGCGCGACCACGACGACGGCGGCGCCGACGACCGCCTGCAGGCCGGCCGGCTCGTCGAGCACGAGCACCGCCCCGGTGAACGCGACGAGTGGGACCAGAGCCAGGAACTGCGCGGCCACGCCCGCAGCGATGTGCCGCAGGGCGGTCAGGTAGAGCAGGAACGTGAGCGACGACGCGCCGACGCCGATCAGGGGGACCGCCACCCACGGCCAGAGCGAAACCGGACCTGGCCCGGAGCCGCCGGCCAGGGCGCTGACCCCGGTCAGCTTGGCCAGGGCGACGACCGGCACCACCAAGCCCAGGGCGAAGATCTGCTGCAGCAGGGTGAGGCCCAGAACCGGGATATCCGCCACCACCCGGCTCGACCCGACGACATAGAACGCGGCCGACAAGATCCCCAGGGCCACCAAGCCGTCGCCCGACCAGCTCGACCCCTGTGTGGTCGAGTGAGCCGTCACCACCGCAATGGTGCCGAGCAGAACGAGGGCCATGGGTGCCACCAAGCGCCGCGAGATGGCTTCGCCGAGCACCGCCCACGCAATGAGCGCGATCAGGATGGGTTCGGCCGCGCCGATGAGCGCACCGTGGGTCGCCGATGTGCGAGCCAGCCCGAGATTGACCAACAGATAGGTCGCGCCCGGCTCGAGCAGCCCCAGGGCGCCGGCTCGCCAGCGTCGACGGATCGACGGTAAAGGCGTTGCCGTCACCCGGCAGAGCACCACCAGGAACGCCACGCTGCTGACCAGCTCGATAACCGTGAACGGGCCGGGTGGCACACCGGTGCGCAGCACCGCGGCCGTGGCGATGGTGCCAACACCCCACAGCGTGGCGGCGGCCGCGGCGGCGGCCATGCCGGTCGAGACCGGCGTCCTCATCCGCCCGACAGAGCCTGCATGATCGCGACCTCGTCGGTCGTCGCGACCCCGGTGTCGAGATCGCGGATGGCGTCCTGGTTCACGAAGACCTTCATGTGCGGCCGAAGCTGTCCCTGCTCGTCGACCATCCGAAAGCGGATGCCCGGAAACTGTCGGTCAAGGTCGGCGAGGACTTCGGTGACGGTGGCACCCTCACCCTCGACGGCGGCCAGTTGGCCGGTGTACGAGCGCAGCGGTGTGGGTATACGGACCCTCACCGGGGCCGATCGATCGGATCGGCGAACTCGACCGAATAGATCTCGGGCAGGTGGGCGAGGACGCGTTGCCAGGCGTCGCCCCCGTCGCCGCCGGTCCACGACTCGCCCGCGTCGCGGGTGACGTACACGGCCGGGCGACCGTCGGGGCTCGTCCTCGGCCACACGTCGGTGCCGTCCATCGGAAACACCCACGCGGTATCGGGGTCGCGTGGGTGCAGCTCGATCGGGAAGCCGATGTCGCCGATCTCGGTGGGCATGTTGTCGCCCACGCGCACCCAGCGGCCGTCGGGCCGGTCCATGCGGTAGATGCCGCAGTGGTTCTGTTGGTACAGGCGGTCGGGTGCCTGGGGGTGTTGGCGGATCGTGTGCGGATCGTGGCCGAACTCGGGCTGGTCGTCGGGCAGGAACGCGGTGATCGATCCCGCGTTCAGGGGCTGCCAGTCGGTGCCGCCGTCGGTCGACTCGAACACGCCGCCCGCCGACAA
>JAYUBX010000229.1:0-1837 GCA_043740665.1 Candidatus Neomicrothrix sp. | reverse complement strand
GGCATCAGCCTGCAGGTGAACGCGAGCGTCGGGATCGCCATCTATCCCGATCATGCCGTCGACAGCGAGACCCTGGCCCGGCGGGCCGACGTGGCCATGAACACGGCCAAGCGGTCCGGCGGCGGCTCGGCGGTGTACTGATGCTGCACTACCAACCCTTGATCGACCTGCGCACCGCCGAGATCTGCGGCGCCGAGGCCCTGGTGCGCTGGAATCATCCGGTCCATGGCCTCACGCCACCGAACGAGTTCATCGGACTGGCCGAGGTGTCGGGTCTGATCCAGCCGCTTACCCGCTGGGTGCTCGACCGTTCGGTGCGCCAGATCTGCAGGTGGCGCGACCAGGGCGTTCACGTGCCGGTTGCGGTGAACCTGTCGGTGCGCAACCTCTACGACCTCGAGCTGGCCCCCTGGCTCAGTGCGTTGCTGCTCGAGCACGGCGTCGATGCGTCGATGCGTCGATGCTCACCCTCGAGATCACCGAGAGCGAGCTGATGGATGACCCGCTCCACGCCATGGAGGTGTTGGGCAAGCTCAAAGCCCTGGGCCTCGCGACCAGCATCGACGACTTCGGCACCGGGTATTCGTCCCTCGCCTACCTGAAGAACCTGCCCATCGACGAGCTGAAGATCGACCGATCCTTCGTGGCCAACATGGTGACCGACGAGAGCGATCTGACCATCGTGCGCTCGACCATCGACCTGAGCCACAACCTGGGACTCGACGTGGTCGCCGAGAGCGTCGAGGACGCGGCCACCCTGGCGCGGCTGGCGGCCCTCGGCTGTGACCGGGCTCAGGGCTACTACCTGTCGCGACCGGACCTGGCGACCTGGATCGAGAACGTGGCTCTACGCCAAGACGTGATCGAAACGATCAGGCGCTGATGCCGACCTCGGCCAGCCAGGTGTCGCTCGGCGTGGTGCCGACGGCGACCAAGGCGCACCGCACGCAGTACGGGCACTTGGCCCGACCGAAGGCGTAGACCAGGCAGTCGTCGCAGTACTCGTGCAGGCAGGTGCGGCAGGTACCACTGGCGTGTCGTTGACTGTGGGACTCGCAGTGGTCCATGACGCTCCTCTGAGGGTGAGTTGCGGCACCACGGTTGCAGGTCACCGGCGGCGCCCGATATAGGACTTTCGACCCTTTCTGCCGAGCCTGGCCCCGGATGGGCTGCGGCGGCTACCCATCGGTAACCTCTGTCCATGACTGCTGATCTCTCCTCGGCCCAGACCGTGATCGACCTCGCCCACGACGTCGTCGACACCGCCACCCGGGTGCTGGCCGCCGGCGGATCGATCGATGACCACCAAGTGCTGGCCTACGACCTGGCCCATGCCGCCGCCGCCGTCGAAACCGGCCGAGCCATGCTGATCTATGGCGCCAAGGGCGACCTCGAAGCCCACATGGCGTGCGCCTTCGTCGCCGACGCGGTGGCCGAACTGGCGACCAAGTTGTTCGGCCGTGAGGCCGACTGGGGCGTCGAGATCGGCGCCCTGGACGAGATCCGTTCGTTCGTCGCCACCTATCGGGCGCCGGCCTTCCTGGCCAGCTTGGCCGGCACCGAAGGCCCTCGTCACCTCGACGCCGACTTCGAACTGGTGCAGGACACGTTCCGCCGCTTCGCCGACGACAAGATCCGTCCCGTCGCCGAGCACATCCACCGATTCAACGAGGACATCCCCGAGACCATCATCTCCGGCCTGGCCGAGATGGGCGGGTTCGGGCTGTCGGTGCCGGCCGAGTACGGCGGCTACAGCGAGGGCGGCGAGAGCGAATACATCGGCATGGTGGTCGCCACCGAAGAACTCTCCCGTGGCTCGCTGGGCGTCGGTGGATCG
>JAYUBX010000228.1:0-7605 GCA_043740665.1 Candidatus Neomicrothrix sp. | reverse complement strand
ACGAGGAAGGCATCGGTGAAGCGGCCGTCCTGCGGGTTGGCCGCCTTGTTGAGGGTCTGCCAAGCGATGAGCATGCCCATCACCACCGTCTTGCCGGTGCCGGTGGCCATCTTGTGCGCCACCCGAAACAGACCAGGGTTGGCGTCGTCGCTGAACTGGCGAAGCTGCTCCTGGAAGAACGCGCCCATCGTCTCCTTGGCCGCCGCTTCGGTCAGGAAGATCGCCGTCTCGAGCGCCTCGATCTGGCAGAAGAAGAGCTTGCGTTCACGCTCGGGGTCGGTCCAATAGTCGAGCAGGCGGCGGGTCGTGCCGGTGACGTGCGGATAGCCCTTGCGTCGCCACACATCGACCCGGTCACGCAGGTCGTTGACGAACTTCGTCGGCACGATCCGATCGGCCGTCGGGCGCTCGTCGATCAGGACCTGCTGTGCCTTGACCTTCTTCTTCGACGCGGGGATGGGCATGAAGTAGGCGCTCGGACGGCGGCCATCGACGACCTCGTCGGTGATGCCGTCATCGTCGAACCGAAAATGCTGGTCCGGCTCGCGGAAAGGCGAGTTGATGATCGGATTCTCGATGCGCCGGTCCCCCACGTCGTTACCTTACGCGTGAGCTGTGACACGCCGGGCGGGCCGTCGCGCTAGTGGCACAGCTCGGGCACCGCCCTGACCACGCTTTCCTGGACGGGCTGGTAGCGCGCGCATTGACCCCGTCATCGGCGATCGCCGCGGCGATCTGACCGCCGTTGTCGACGTGTTTGAGTGATGGGGCCAGCGCCACCACCACGATCACGGCCGCCACGGCAAGCAGCAGGAATCCAACGAAACGCACGACCGGCGAGATGTTCATACCCGGAAGTACTGCGGCGCCGTGACATGAGCGGCGATGTGGAGGGACCTGGCTCGCCGCAGCCGACTGTCGTCAGCCGGCCTGGTGTCCGAGTTCGTGCGCGACCGCGAGACGGATCCAGCTCGACACGGAGCGGTCGTCGGCCTCCGCCAGCCGTCGCACTTCTTCGAGCGTCTCCGGGGAGAACCGCACAGGCACCATCTCGGTGAGGTTGGACCGCTTGCGCCGACGAACCGGGCCCTGGGGCTCCTGGTTCTCCGGCTTGGCGTAGAACTCGCGCTCCTCGGATGAGGTCATCTGCTTCTTGGTCATCGGTCCTCACCGCCCAGAGGATCACCATCGAGTCGTTTCGCCACGGTCTCGAATGTAATACAAACAAGTACGGACGCGCTAGGAGTGCGGCGGCAGTCCCAGCGGAGGTGGCAGGCTCGGCTGCAGAGCCGCGATCTCGGCGCGGATGGTGGCGACCAGCTCGTCGATGGTGCCGGTGGCCCGCGCCACGGCCAGGTCGAGCCGGAACCGGATGAGATCGGCATGGGCCGCGTCGTAGGCGACGCCCGAGGTCTTCTGTCGGTTCGACACCGCGATCGAGGTCCACGGCGCGTCGGGTTCGTGTTGGACGCTGATGAGCTTGGCCCACGACCACTCTCGGGTCTGCTTGGCGCCGACGAACACCGACCGCTGGTTGGTCACCGTGAACTGGCCGGTGTCGATCGCGCTGGGCACCTCGGCGCCGGCCACGAACGTGCCCCGCGACTGGCCGACCCGGTAGCGCATCGACTTGGTGCCGGGCACGTGCACCGACACGCCCTGGCTACGGCCCTGCCACTCGCCCGGCTGGCGCCTCGGCTCGATGAGCAACGCCCCCGAGATGGTCAGCAACATGCGCTCGCCCTTCTTGAGGGCGATCGGCACCGGCTCGCCGTCCTCGGGACGCACGCCCTCGAAGGTCAGGGCGGCGTCGAGGCATTCGTGCAGCTCGTCGAGCCTCGATGGGACCGGCACCGCTGGCGCGATCGGCACCGGATGATGCCTGCCCGAGAAGAACCCCACCTGCACTCCCCCGTGTCGACGCTGTGGCGAGGATAGGTCCGATGGGCTCGTCAGATGGGGTGATTGTGCCGCGATTCCTTGATTGGCAGGGCATCGCCGTTCTTGTCATACCCCTCCGACACAATGAAAGTACAGCCGTTCGACCTGCCGAACGCCCAACCCCGCCTCTCGAGGGACGACCTGCCATGCGCTTCATCCACGCCGCTGACCTGCACATCGACAGCCCCATGCGGGGCCTGTCGATGTACGAGGGCGCGCCGGTGCACGAGCTGCGGGGGGCCAGCCGCAAGGCGTTCCGCAACCTGGCCCACACCGCCCTGACCGAACAGGTCGATCTGGTTGTGCTGGCCGGCGACGTGTTCGACGGCAACTGGCCCGACTACAACACCGGGCTGTTCTTCACCAAGACCCTGGCCGAGCTCACCCGGGCCGGCATCAAGGTGGTCGTGCTGGCCGGCAACCACGACGCCGAGAGCAAGCTGACCCGCCACCTGACCTTCCCGACCGGGGCGTTCAAGCTGGGCCACGACGCCTGCCAGACCATCTCGCCCGAGGCGCTCGGGCTCGACGTCGCCGTGCACGGCCAGAGCTACGCGGTGCGCGACGTGACCGACAACCTGGCCGCCCGCTATGCCCCCGCCGTGCCGGGCGTGCTCAACATCGGGATGCTGCACACCGCGTTGAACGGCCGACCCGGCCACGACAGCTATGCCCCCTGCACCACCGACGACCTGGTGGCCAAGGGCTATGACTACTGGGCCCTGGGCCACATCCATGAACGCGAGGTCGTCGCCACCGACCCGTGGATCGTCTTTCCCGGCAACCTGCAGGGACGCCACGCCCGCGAGACCGGACCCAAGGGCTTCACCCTGGTCACCGCCGACGACGACCACATCACCCAGGTCGAGCATCGCGACGCCGATGTCGCCCGCTGGGCCCGCTGCACGGTCGACGCCACCGAGGCGACCCGGCCGGCCGACGTGCTCGACCTGGTGCGGGTCGGGCTCGAGCGCAGCGTGGCCGAAGCCGACGGCCGACTGCTGGCCGTGCGGGTCGTGGTCGACGGGGCCACGGCGGCCCACGATCAGCTGCACCACGACCGTGAAGCGTTCGACACCGAGGTGCGGTCGCGGGCGTTCGAGCTGGGCGACGTCTGGGTCGAGAAGGTGCAGATCGACACCCGCCGCTCGGTCGACCTGATCGATCTACGTCAGCGCGACGACGCCATCGGCGCCCTGCTCGGCACCATTGACCATCTGCGGGCCGACCCCGACGCCCTGGTCGGGCGCTACGCCGCCACCTTCGACCGCCTGCGGGCCAAGCTGCCGGCAGCCGTGCTCACCGACGGCCTCGACCCGACCGACCCCGTCGTGTTGGCCCGAGCCCTCGACGATGCCGAAGCCCTTATCGCCGCCCTGTTGGCCGAGGGCAGCGCGGCATGAAGATCGACCGCCTGCACCTCACCGCCTACGGGCCCTTCACCGGGCGCACGCTCGACTTCACCGCCCCCGGGGTCCACCTGGTGCTTGGTCCGAACGAGGCGGGAAAGTCGACCACACTGGCCGCCATCAGCGACGCCCTCTTCGCCATCCCGGTGCAGACCAAGGCCGGGTTCGTCCACGACATGAAGTCGCTCGAGCTGGGGCTCGACCTGCGGGCCGACGACGACACCACGCTCTCGTTCCGTCGCCTCAAGAAGGCCAAGGACGACCTGCGCCGCACCGACGACTCGGTGATGCCAACCACTGAGCTGGCCGCCTTCCTCGGCCCCATCGACCGTGGCGTGTTCACGTCGATGTACGGCATCGACCACGACCAGCTGGTCGCGGGCGGCGCCGACCTCATCGCCGGCCGAGGCGAACTGGGCCAGGCCATCTTCGGCGCCGGCAGCGGGGCCACCAACCTGCACGCCCTCATGACCCAGCTCGACGAGCGGGCCACCGCCATCTTCAAGCCGGGCGGCTCGCAGCCCACGCTCAACCTTGCGCTCGCTCGCTACGCCGTCGCCACCAAGTCGGCACGCGACCTGGCCCTGCGCCCGGCGCAGTACGACGAACTGGTCGAACAGATCGCACGGATCGAGGCGTCGGTCGGCGAACTGCGGCAGATGCACACCGACCTGACCCGCAACCGCGACCTGTGCCGGCTGCTGGTCGCGGTGCTGCCCAACCTGCGGCTGCGCCTGCGAGCGGCCGCGACCGTCGCCGAACTGGCACCGGTCACCGGCCGCCTGCGCTCCGGGTTGGGTGCCGAACTGGCCGAGGTCCGCGCCACCGTCGACCAGACCCGAATCGAGACCAATCGACTCGAAGCCGAGATCGTCGAACTCGACACCCAGATCGCGGCCATTCACCTCGACGACCAGTTGCTGACCCATCGACCGACGATCAGCCGCCTGCGTGAAGAGCGCGGCCACATCGAGCGCGACCGCATCGACCGGCCGGTGCTGGCCGCCGCCGCCCAGACCGCCGAGCGGGCCGCCGAAGCCATCATCGCCCGATTGCGGCCCGAGCTGACCGTGGCCGAGGCCGGCATCGACCTGGCCTTCTCGACCACCGCGACCGCCCGCATCGACGAACTTGCCCGGCAATCGGTGAAGGTGGCCCTCGACCTGGACAGTGCCGAGAACGCGCTGGTCAAGACCCGCAGCGAGATCGACGACCACCGGGCCCTGCTCGACCAGGTGGCCGCCCCACCCGATCACCACCTGCTCGAAGCGGCAGTGCGCACCGCGCTGGCCGCCGGTGACCTCACCGTTCGGGCCGAGACCATGCGGATCGCCCGGCGCTCGGTCGACGCCGGCGCCGCCACCATGCTCGACACCCTGGGCCTTGCGTCACTCACCCTGTCCCAGGTCGACCAGCTGGCCGTCCCCGCTCTGGCCGCCGTCGAACAGTTCCGGGCCGACCGCCAGGCCAACGACGACACCACCACCCGCCTGCACGATCGCCTGGTCGAGCTCACCGACGAACATCGCGGCGCGGTCGCGGGGCTGAACCAGTTGCTCGCCACCACCGAAGTGCCGTCCGAGGATGACCTCATCGACCGTCGAGCGACGCGCGACGACCACTGGGCCCAGGTCCGCTCAGCATGGATCACCCCCTCGGCCCCCGACGGCGACCCCGAGATCGAAACCCGAGTGGGTGACTGCGGCCGGCTGGCCAACGACTTCGAGGCGGCCATGAGCGGCGCCGACGAGGTCGCCGACCGGCTGCGCCGCGAAGCCGAGGCCGTGGCCCGACGGGCGCAGCTCGAAGTCGAGATCGCTGACCTCGCCGAGCGCATCGAGCAGGCGGCCACCGATCTCGATCAGCAACAGGTCACCGCCGCCGACCTCGACCAGCGGTGGACGGCGTTGTGGGCATCGGTCATCGCCACTCCAGGCACGGCAGCGGCCATGACCACCTGGCTGGCCGACCACGCCCAGCTCAAGAGCCAGGCCCGCGAAGCACGACGCCTGGCCGAAGACCTGAGCCTGGTCGAGGCGTCGATCGCCGGTCACCGGCGCGACCTGCTGGCGGCGCTGGCGTCGGTCGACCTCGACCTGACGGCCGACACACAACTGCCCACCCTGCTGAGTCGGGCCGAGACCGCGCTGACCGCGCTGGCCGAGGTCCGTGACCGTCGCGAGCAATTGACCAACGACATCGCCCGGCTCACCGCCGACGAACGCCAGCACGATCTCGACCGCGACGCCGCCGGGCTCGTGCACCGGGGCTGGGTCACCGACTGGACCGAAGCGGTCGCCCGCATCGGTCTGCCGCCCGCCACCACCACCGAAGAAGCCGAAGCCGTGCTGCGAGCAGCCACCGAGCTGGCCGGCCACCTGGCCATCATCACCGACAAGCGCGCCCGTCTGGCCGACATCGACGCCTACCTCGACCAGCAGACCGACGAGATCGACGCCCTCATCGTGGCCGTCGCCTACGACCTGTTGGGCCGCGACGCGCTGAGCGCGCTCGATGCCCTCGTCGAACGACTCGACGCCGCCGCCGACGCCGAAGCCGCCGCCCAGACCCACCGCGAGCATCGCCAGCAGCGCTCCCTTCAGCTCGCGACCGCAGTCCGCCAGCACGACGACGCCAGCCAACGGATGCAGAGCCTGATCGACGAGGCCGACACCCTCGACCTCGCCGCCCTGGGCATGGCCATCGAACAATCCGACCGGCTGCACCAGGCCGAAGCCGAGCTGGCCCGCCTCGACACCGAGATCGCCGCCCAGAGCGACGGCCGTGACGCCGACACCCTCGAGGTCGCCCTCGACGGCCGGGACGAAACCGTCCTGAAAGCCTCGGCGACCGAACTCGACGCCCAACTCGCCACCGTGAACACCGAGATCGATCAAGCCGCGGGCCAACTCGCTGGCCATCGGCACGACCTGGCCCAATGGGACGGCTCGGCCGCCGCCGCCGATGCGGCCAACGACGCACAGTTCGCCTTGAGCGAGATCAACGCCCTGACCGAGGAGTACCTCGCCCTACGCCTGGCCGCCGCCGTGCTGCGCGACCAGATCACCGCCTACCGCGACGAGCACCAGGCCCCCATCCTGCAGCGGGCCGCCCCCTGGTTCGCCCGGCTCACGTGCGGCGCCTTCGTCAGCCTCGACACTGACCTCGACGACAAGGGCACCCCGATGCTCGAAGCGATCCGCCCCAACGGCGACCGCGTCGGCGTGGCCGGCATGAGCGAAGGCACCTGCGACCAGCTCTACCTGGCCCTGCGCCTGGCCGCCCTGGCCGAGGCCGCCACCACCCAGGAGCCGTTCCCCCTGGTGCTCGACGACCTGCTCATGACCTTCGACGACGACCGGGCCCGGGCCGCCTTCGAGATCCTGGGCGAACTGTCCGGCACGTTCCAGGTCTTGCTGTTCACCCACCACCAGCACCTGCTCGACCTGGCCATCGGCACCCTCGGCGATCAGCTCACCCACCACCAGCTCGACGCCCGCGACCTGACCGTCGCCACGCCGAGCCGACCCTGATCAGCCCGCTCGCTCAATCCGCCCCGGGTGGCGCCGATCATTCCTGTCGTACCCCGTCGATAGTGTCCCGGTCGTGATGTACCTCTCCACCGCCGAGCGGGTCGAACCGTTGGCCAAACGCCTCGCCGGAGTGTTGGCCACGACGCCGACCGACCCCATGACCCCTGAATGGGTGGTCGTGCCCACCTCGGGCATGCAGCGGTGGCTGTCGCTCGAACTGGCCCGCCACCTGGGCTCGGCCGGCCCCGACGCCCACGACGGCATCGCCGCCAACATCGACTTCGCCTACCCCGGTTCGCTGCGGCTGCGGGTGCTCGAAGCGGGCCGCGCTGCCGACGATCCCGACCCCTGGCTGGTCGACCATCTGGTCTGGGCCATCCTCGCCATCGCCGACCTGCACCCCACCGACCCGCAGCTCACCCCCCTCACCACCATCCCGCCCGGCGGCTCTCGCTACAGCACCGCCCGGCGCATCGCCGACCTGTTCGACCGCTACCACGTCCACCGCCCACAGATGATCCGCCACTGGGCCGCCGGCCGCCCGCTCGACGACAGCGGCCGCCCGCTGCCCGACCACCATCTGTGGCAACCCCGCCTCTGGCAACTGGTGCGTCAACAGCTGTCGATCCCGAGCCCGCCCGAGCGGATGCCCGACCTGCTCGACCAGGTGGGCACCGGCGAGCTGGCCCTCGACCTGCCGCCCCGCCTGGTGCTGTTCGGAC
>JAYUBX010000227.1:0-5547 GCA_043740665.1 Candidatus Neomicrothrix sp. | reverse complement strand
GCCGACTCTCGGGTCCGGGCCGCCGTCTTCTTCGCCGGTTTCTTGGCGGCCTTCTTCGTCGACTTGGTCGCCTTGGCCACCGGCTTCGATGCGACGTCGGCCTCGACATCCCCATCGTCGTCGGCCTCGTCGTCGAGCTCGCGTCCGGTGGGATGCCGCGTACGGGCATCCTTGGCGGCGGCCACCGACGCTTCGAGGGCCGCCATCAGGTCGATGACCTGGCCGGCATCGACCGATGCCGCTGGCATGACGATCTCTTCGCCAGCGGCCTTGCGATCGATCAGCTCGAGCACCGCCTGGCGATAGGTGTCCTCGAACTTCTCGGGGGTGAACTCTCCACCCAGCGAGTCGATGAGCTGACGAGCCATGGCCAGCTCCTTCGGGGGCAGCTCGATGTCGGCCAGGCCGGCCAGTTCGGGGATCTCGGCCGGATCGTTGACCTCGTCGGCATAGACCATGGTCGACAGCATCAAGACACCATCGATCGGCCGAATGGCGGCGAGGTACTGCTTGGTACGCATCACGAAATGGGCGATGCCGACCTTGCCGGCCTCGCGCATGGCTTCGGCCAACAGGGCGTAGGGCTTGGTCGCATCGGACGGCGCCAGGTAGTAGGCGCTGTCGTAGAAGATCGGATCGATCTCGACCAGGTCGACGAACTCGTCGATGTCGATGGTGCGCAACGCCTTGGGGTCGAGGGCGGCCAACTCGTCGTCGGTCACCACCACCCAGGCACCGGAGCTCAGCTCGTAGCCCTTGACGATCTGGTCGAACGGCACCTCGACGCCGTCCTCGGCCGAGACCCGCTTCTGCTTGATGCGGGTGTTGGTGCGCGAGTCGAGCTGGTTGAAATGCACGGTCTGACGCGACACCGCGCTGTAGAGCTTCACGGGGATGTTGACCAGACCGAAACTGATCGATCCGCTCCAGATAGCTCGAGCCATAGCGGTTACGAGAGTAGTGCGCGAGCCACCAAATCGGTGCCAAAGGCGGTGAGGATGGCCAGGTAGAGCAGGCCGGTCGCCGACATCACGGCCGAGTAGTAGCGCTCCTTCAAGGCCAGACGGGTGACCACGATGAGCCCGCCGGTGGTCACCGCGCAGGCGATCCAGAACCACCCGAGCAGACCGTTGTAGTTGTCGGGGATGGTGCCGTTGATGACCGACACCATGCCCACCGGCACCAGCAGCAGCACGACCTCGGGCACCCAGATCCAGCCGGTCCACTTGACCAGTTCGAGCAGGGGGCCACGGGCGAGGCCGGGCTGCACCAGATACCAGTGGCCCAGCAACATGGCATCGGTGATCACGCCCATGAAGGCGGCCCCGACCAGGAACCGGCCGATGGCCAGCCAGGCCGGCCCTCCGGCGTTGAGGGCGGCGGCGATGATGCCGATGCTGCCGATGACCGGAGCGATGAGGTCGAGCCAGGGCGGGAACTCGGCAGCCGCGGTATCGCGCTCGGTCGGAGCGCGGTCGATGCCGGTCATGGCCGCCACCCGTTCACTGCGCTGCTCGGCCAGCGCCAACTGGCCCGAGACGCCGGCCTTGCGGCGGACGATCGACACGGCCAGGGCCACACCGGTCGCCAACGCCACCCCGGCCGAAGCGACATCCCGCACCGGCAGCGGTGCGATCACCTGGGTGCCGACGTACCAGGCGCCGATCACCATGAGCAGATAGGTGCCACGCATCAGCCAGCCGTAGCCGAGCCCGACCTCGCGACGGCGAGTGGTGACCCAGAGGAAGAGCAGGCCGCCGGTCGCCCATTGCAGCAGCAGCGACGCGGCGTCGAAATCGATCACGCGTCGACCGAGACGAGACGGCGGTCAGTCGTGTTCAGGGACCGCGGGCCGGCGTCGGTGGCCACCACGATGTCCTCGAGCCGAGCACCCCAGCGGCCGGGCACGTAGATGCCGGGCTCGATTGAGAAGGCGTTGCCGGCCACCAAGGGCTGGGCGTTGCCGGCGACGATGTAGGGGTCCTCGTGCTCCTCGACCCCGATGCCGTGGCCGGTGCGATGGATGAACCACTCGCCGTACCCGGCGTCGGCGATGACCGATCGGGCGGCGGCGTCGACGTCCTCGGCCGGGCAGCCCACCGCGCCGGCGACGACTCCAGCGGCTTGGGCGGCGAACAGCACGTCGTAGAGCTCGGCGAACTCGGCCGACGGCTCGCCGGTGAACACGCACCGGGTGATGTCCGAGCAGTAGCCGGCGCCCCCGTCGGTGAGCATGGTGCCGCCGAAGTCGCACAACACGACTTCGTCGTGCCCGATCACCCGGTCGCCCGCCTCGTGATGGGGACTGGCCGCGTTCTCGCCCGCCGCCACGATGGCGAAGTTCACCCGGTGGTGACCTTCGGCCAGGATCCGACGCCCGAGCTCGGCCGAGACCTGGGCCTCGGTGCGCCCGACGAGGGCGATCTCGCCGGCCTGCAACTCTGCGGCGATCCGGTCGACGGCCGCACTGGCGCGGGCCAACGCCTCGACCTCGGCCGCGTCCTTGACCGCTCGCAGCGGACCGGTCACCTCGCTCCCCCGACGGAACCGGGTGGCCGGCAGGCGTTCGGTCAGTCCGACCAGGAACTGGGCCCAGGTGCGATCGCCGATGGCCGCCGTCGGAGCGGTTCCCACCAATGAGGCCACCAGATCGAGTGGGTCGTCGGTCTCGTTCCAGGGGGCGATGGTGAACAGGTCACCCCGCTCGACCACCCGGGGGGCCTCGAGGCGGGGAACGATCAGGGTGGCGTCGCCGTCGGCCGGCACCACCAACATGGTGAGCCGCTCGAGGGGCATGGCCTCGTACCCGATGAGCCACGGAAGGTCAGCGCCCACCGACAGCAACAGGACGTCGATGTCGAGCGCCGCCATGGCGGCACGTGTGCGATCCAGGCGGGCAGCATGCATGGCGTCAGGCTACCGGCGCGCCCTTCGAGCCAAGAAGCCGAGCCCGAGGTGCAGGTCGTCAGGCCACCGCTCGACCCGCCACGACTTCGGCACGACGGTTAGCCAATACGAGAACGATCTGCTGATCCTGCCCGCCCGCACCGCCACCGACCCGACTGGGACGGCCGCCCCGTCGCCGACTCCATGAGCCAGCCGGTTAGGTCGGTTGGCCGAATGGCGTTGCCAGTGCTGGTGACCGTGGTGGCCCTGGCCCTGCTCGCCGCCTCGTGTGGGGGCTCGAGTACGCCATCGATCCACGATGCCTACGTGATCGCCCCCGCCGGCGACACCGCCACCATGTACTTCACCATCGACAACCCGACGGCCGAGCCGGTGAGCCTGGTGTCGGTGTCCACGCCGATCACCGGCGAGGTCGAGATGCAGACGATCACCGAATCGGGCGGACTCATGAGCATGACCCAGCTCCCCGAGATCGACGTCGAGGCCCGCTCCAAGGTGTCACTCGACCCGAGCGGCACCCACGTGATGTTGATGAACGTCGGCACCCTGAAGCAGGGCGACCGCGTGCCCACCACCTTCCGGTTCAACGACGGCCAGACCGTCAGCGTGTCGGTACCGGTGACGTCGGGGGCCGTGCCCGGCGGTTCGTAGCCCCACACGGCTCCTCGGGCAGATCTTCGCGCTGCCTACGACGAGGGCCGCATCGGCCGCAGTTGCCACAGCTCCATTCTCGATTCCAAGGTAAGGAGCCCTCGCAGATACCAGGCCGAATCACTCAGCGTAGGTACACGGCCCATGGGCGGGTCAGCCGACCTCGCATTGTGACGGGCCGCACATCGTCTCCAGATGGTTGGAGAATCCTCCGGAAGCAACCCTTGTCAACCTGGTGCCGGAGGTAGTCACCCGCAGGCTTGCCCTCGCTAGGTCCGATTGCCACCTCGTACGAACTCAGATCGATCACTTCGTCACACAGGTCGAGACGGTCCAGGACGAGCGCGCACTTCGAGCCCGTCACGTTGACGCCCTCTGCCAGCGGCTCCCACTTGACCTTGTCAACCGACATCTCACTCGCCACGGTCGGGGCGTTCTCCGGGTTGCTCGTGGTGGGCAGCATCGCAACCTCGATCGATGTGCCCACCTCCAGCGCAAATGGCTGCACCTGGCGAAGCGGGTCGCACAATGACCCGCCGTACCCCCACAACGTCACGTCCGCACGTAGGAGGTCGCCCATCTTCCATTCAACGATCTCCTGCCACCCCGAACCGGCATGGGGTCCTGCCTTCATGATGATGACGGCCGTCGGCTGCATCCACGGATCCTGGCAGAAGCGGATTGTCAAGACCGTCATGGTTCCTACAGTTCGTGACAAATTTCACCGTATGAACGTCCTACCGCACTTGGCCGCAGCCGTCGTACGGTCCGTCCATGAGTAAACGCACCTACACCCCTGCCACGCTCGCACGGTGCGCTCGGTTACGGCCAGGTAGTCGGCCACCCTCTGCCACGGTGCAGAGGCGATCAAGGACGAGGCCGAGTAGCAAATACTGGGGATGATCCCACCGGGCATCGGCATTCTGCGAGGTTCTCGCTACACTTTCCTCTCATGAGCACAGCACAGCAAGTCCGCGAACACGTCGATTTCATCCCTGTCCGGACGTTCATCTCGACGGCGGAAATTCCTGGCCCCCGCCGAGCGGTCGAGTGCGAGATGTCCCGACTGGCGGCAGAGGGCAAGGTCGTCCGCGCTCGCAAGGGCCTCTACTGGAAAGGTCCGAAGACCCGCGTGGGTATGCCACTCCCGCGCCCGTCTGAGGTCGCGCTCCAAGTCGCGGGTATCGGGTCGGGCTTCGCTGGGATCTCTGCCGCGCATGCGCTAGGCCTCACGACACAGGTGCCCGCCACCGAGGTGATCGCCGTTCCTGGTCGGGTTCCCAAGTCCGTGCGCGGCACCCGCTTCGTGTCCCGTTCGGTCGAGCGTCGCTTCCTCGCTCTTCGTCCCACCGAAGTCGCGCTCGTCGAAGTGTTGCGTGCGGGTCCAACCGGCATCGAGGTCCCGTGGGCCAAGGTCGCGGAAGTAGCGAAGCGGCTCGCCCGTGCAGGTGAGATCCGGCCAGACGTGATCAGCGAGCAGGTCCTGCATGAACACCACGTCGCCACAAGGGAGCGCTGGGCCGAGCTCGGCCTGGTCGAATCGGTCGCCTCGTGAGCCGACTACTCCGAGTCGGCCTCGACGAACTCGACGTCTACGTCACCCGTATCGCGGACCACACCGGCATCCCTGCGTCCCACATCGAGAAGGACTACTGGGTCGCCGAGGTCCTCCGCGGTGCCGCGGCCGCGTCCCGCATGATCCAGCGATTCTCCGAGGACATCGACCCGATTGCCGTCCTCCCACAGGCGGAGCGAAGGCGAAGGACGCCACACTGCGATGGGGGACTCGAACCCTCGACCTCTGCCGTGTGAAGGCGGGAGTCCGTTCCGGTCAGCTGCTCCACCTGAGGCCGGAGTTCGGCGGACGACATCCATCGGGTACCAGGGTGAGTCGGGTAGCGGCACGGCCCATGATCACGCCGACTCACGGGCGATGTCGCCGAAGCGGCCTTGGCGTCGATGATGTGTATCCACCCGGGTATACAGTCA
>JAYUBX010000226.1:0-2330 GCA_043740665.1 Candidatus Neomicrothrix sp. | reverse complement strand
GGGGGGGGCGATCTCGTCGCCGGGGTCGGTGGGTTCCCGTCCTGATCGTGGCGGTGTTGGTCGCCGCGGGCGTGGCGGTGGCCGTCCGGATGGCCGCCCATCGATCGGCACCGTCCGACGAGCCGGTCGTGCGCACAAACCGCTACGAGGTGGGTTCGTGTGTCACGATCAGCCCTGGCCCGATGGTGTCGATCCTGTCGTGTGGCCGGCCCAACAGCGGTCGGGTCAAGGCGACCACCGACTATCCGCGGCCGTGCCCGAGCGGCACCGAAACGGTGTCGGTGGTGGCCGAGCAGGTGTCGGTCTGCTTGTCGGGGACGTCGCCGTCACCCGGAGATTTGCCCGGGTCGTAGGGTGAGGGCCATGTTGCGGGCCACCGGCATTGACCACATCGTGTTGCGGGTGGCTGATCCCGCTCGATCGCTGGCCTGGTACCGCGATCGGCTGGGACTCGAGCCGGTCCGGCTGGACGAGTGGGAACGCGGTGAGGCGCGGTTCGTCTCGGTGCGGCTGAACGACGGCACCATCATCGACCTGTTCGAAGCCGACCAGACGGGCACCAACGTCGATCATTTCTGTCTGGTGGTCGAGGTCGATTCGCTGCCCGACGGCGGGCTCGACGAGTTGGCGGCGTCCGGGGAATTCGACCTGCTCGGTCCTCCGGCCGAACTGTTCGGAGCTCGGGGAATCGGTCGGGCGATCTACGTCCGCGACCCCGACGGCAACATCGTCGAGCTGCGCCACTACTGAACGGCGGCCGATCCTTGCGCTCCGCCCGGCCGCCAGGCGTGGGCCTAGTGTTCGCCGATGGACTTCCGTCAGCATTCGCTCGCCGATCTGGTCACGCTGGTGCAGGGTCGGTCGATCGCCGCCCGTGAACTGGTCGGTCACGCGCTGGCCCGTATCGACGCGCTGGAGCCGCGGCTCAACGCGTGGGCCGCGCTCGATGCCGAGGCCGCACTGGCCGATGCCGACGCGCTCGATCAACGACTCGCCGCGGGTGACCCGGTCGGGCCCCTGGCCGGCATCCCGATCGGGGTGAAGGATCTCGAACCGGCTCGCGGTTTCACCACGGCCTACGGCTCGGCGCTGCACGCCGATGACGCGCCGGCCGATGCCGATTCGCCGCTGGTCGCGCGGCTGCGAGCGGCCGGCTGCGTGGTGCTGGGGAAGACCAGCACGCCCGAGTTCGGCTTCCAGGGTGACACGACCAGTCCCCACTTCGGGGTGACGCGCAACCCGTGGGGCCACGACCGGTCGCCGGGCGGATCGTCGGGTGGTTCGGCGGCGGCGGTGGCGGCCGGCATGGTGCCGCTTGCCACTGGCAGTGACGGCGGCGGATCCATCCGGCTGCCGTCGGCGCTCTGTGGGCTCTCGGGCATCAAGACCTCGCAGGGCCGGGTACCGAACGGTGGGGCGACGCCGGCCGGATCCGGCCTGTTCACGGTGAAGGGGCCGATGGCCCGGCGGATCCGAGATGTGTTGTACGCCCTCGACGTGTGCATCGGCCCCGACCAGAGCGACATCTTCTCGCTGCCGCCCCCGCACTCGCCGTGGGCCGGCGTGCTCGACGACGTGGACCTACCGGCCCGGGTGTTGTGGGCCCCGGCACCGGGCTTCGAGGTCGATGCCGAGATCGCCGCGGTGTGCGCGGCCGCGGTGCGACGGCTCGAGGCGGCCGGTACCGAGGTGATCGAGATTGACCGGGTGTTCACCGACGAACCGCTGGCGGACTGGTTCACCATGTGGACCGTCTACTGCGAGCGACGCCAGGGCCATCTTCGCGGTACCCCCGACTGGGATCGCATCGATCCCGGGCTACGGGCGCAAATGGACCATGCCCATCAGAACGTCGACGCGGTGGCGTTCGCCCAAGCCATCGACTCGGCTCACCGCCACCACCTCGACCTGGTGGCTCGGTTCGCGCAGGCGCCGATCCTGCTGTGCCCGACCGTTGCCGGCCAGACCGCCCGGGTGGGGGAGCAGGGCCGGGTCAACGGCTCCGAGACCGTGTTCTGGGCTCCCTTCGCGGGGGCCTACAACCTGACTCGCAACCCGGTCGGCACCGTCGCCGCCGGCCTCACCGCCGACGGCATGCCGGTCGGCCTGCAGGTGATCGGTCCGCAGCACGCCGACGTCGCCGTGCTGCGCACGATCGCCGCCATCGAGGATCTGCTGGATCTCGACCTGATCGCTAGGGACATCTGAGTTGGTCATCGGGACGTCGCCGATGTGGAACGTGAGCGGCCATCGGGGGAGCGGCTACAGTCATTTGGCGCATCTTGGGCGTGTAACTCAGTTGGTTAGAGTGTCGCCTTCACACGGCGGAA
>JAYUBX010000225.1:0-5601 GCA_043740665.1 Candidatus Neomicrothrix sp. | reverse complement strand
CACCTACGCCATCGTCCCCCGGCTGGCGCCCGAGCCCCCGCCGGGCATCACCGCCCTGCGGGCCGCCGATCTGGACGAAGCCATCCGTCTCGCCGGCCTCGGTCGCTGACCTCACGACTACACTCTCCCCGTGGCCCGCCGGCGAAGTGACGCGCTGCTCGATGCGCTCGCGGTGGTCGCCCCGGGCAAGCCGCTGCGCGAGGGCCTCGACCGCATCCTGCAGTCCAAGATGGGCGCCCTCATCGTGGTGGGCGATGGCCCCGAGGTCCTGAACATCTGCTCGGGTGGGTTCCTGCTCGACGCGGCGTTCAGCCCCCAACGGCTGTCCGAGTTGGCCAAGATGGACGGTGCCATCATTCTGGCCGCCGACGCCAGCCGCATCGCCCGGGCCAACGTGCACCTGGTGCCCAACCCCAACGTGCCCACATCCGAGACCGGCACCCGGCATCGCACCGCCGAGCGGGTCGCCCGGTCGATCGCCGTACCGGTGATCTCGGTTTCGGAGGACATGGCGATCATCGCCTGCTACGTCGGCGACGAGAAACATCCGCTCGAGTCGATCCCCCGCTTGCTCAATCGGGCCAATCAGGCCCTGCAGACCCTCGAGCGCTACAAGAGCCGGCTCGACGAGGTGTCCGCCGCGCTGTCCGAGCTCGAGGTCGAGGACATCGTCTCGTTGCGCGATGTGGTGGTGCTGCTGCAACGGGCCGAGATGGTCACGCGCATCGCCGACGAGATCGACGAGTACATCATCGAACTCGGCGTCGACGGACGACTGGTGCGGTTGCAGCTCGAGGAGGTCCTCGGAGGGGTCGGCGACGAGCGGCTGCTGGTCGTGCGCGACTACTTCCATACGGCCGACGACTGGACGCTCACCGAGGCGATGGCGGCGCTCGGCGCCCTCGACACCGACGAGCTGCTCGACCTCAGGACGGTGGCGCAGGTCTTGCGTCTGCCTCATGGCGGCAACGACCTCGACCTGAGCCTGCAACCCCGGGGCTACCGGCTGGTGTCGCGGATCCCCCGCATCCCCGAGGCCATCATCGATCACATCGTCGACCACTTCGGCACGTTGACCAGGATCATGCGGGCCACCGTCGACGACCTCGACGAGGCCGAAGGCGTAGGTGGGGCCCGAGCCAAGGCCATCAAGGAAGGGCTGTCGAAGCTGGCCGAGTCCAGCATCCTCGACCGGTACACCTGATGCGGATCGAACTGGCCAATGGCACGCCGGCCGAGCGGGCCCGTCCGGCAACGGGCGACGTGTACCAAGGCCTGGTGCTGTGCCCCGACGTCATGGGTCTGCGCCCGCTGTTCGATGCCATGGCCCAGCGCCTGGCCGACGACAACGGGTGGGTCGTGGTGGCGCCCGAGCCGTTCGCCGGCCACGAGGACCTCTCGCTGGCCGAGCGGATGGATTCGGTGGGTGACTTCGACGATCTGGCCGTCTTGGCGACCCTCCAGCAGGCGGCCGACGCCACCGGCATGCATCAGGTCGGCATCCTCGGGTTCTGCCTGGGGGGCATGTGGGCGCTCAAGGCGTCGATGACCGGTCGCTTCCATCGGTCGGTGTCGTTCTACGGGATGATCCGCATGCCCGAGCAGTGGCGCAGCCCCACCCAGGCCGACGCCATCGACTTCGTCACCGCGTCCGGCGCCTGCCCGGTGCTGCAACTGGTTGGTAGCGAGGATCCGTTCGTGCCCATGGCCGACATCGCTGACCTGCAAGCCGCCGACGCCGGCGTGGTGATCTACGAGGGTGCCGATCACGGCTTCGTCCACGACGCCACCCGCCCATCGCACCGCGCCGAAGACGCGGCCGATGCCTGGACCCGCGCCATCGCCTTCCTCAACCAGGCCTGAACCCTTGCTCCACGCGTTTTGACCCCCGGAATGTTTCGCTCAGCGAAACAAATCGGCGCCGAAACGGTTTTAGCGGGCGCGGCGTTCGAGTTGTTCGCGGTTGGTGATGCGGTAGCGGCGGTCGGACTGGTCGATCCAGCCGAGGCGGATGAACGAGGCGATGGCCTTGTTGACCCGCTCGCGGGATGCGCCGACCATGCCGGCCAGCTCTTCCTGGGTGATGGGCAGCGAGAACTCGTCGGCGTCGCCGGCCAGCTCGAGCAGGCGCTTGGCGGTGCGGCCGGTCACATCGAGGAAGACCGAGTCGGCCAACGCCTCGTCGGTGTTGCGGATGCGCCCGACCAGCAGCTGCACCACCTTCCACAACAGCGATGGCTGGGTCTCGTAGAGCTCCTTGAGCGGCGCGTACGGGATGGCAATCACCTCGCTGGGCTCGAGGGCCCGCGCTTCGGCTGATCGGGCCAGACCGTCGAACAGCGGCATCTCGCCGAACAGATCACCGCGCTCCATCAGCGCCAGCACCGACTCGCGACCGTCGATCGACTTGTTGGCCATGGCGATGCGACCCGATACCACGACGAACAGCTCGTCGGGCTCGTCGCCCTCGGTGAACAGGACGTCGCCCCGGCTCAGCACCCGAGAGGCCGACGCGTCGGCGATCTGGTCGATCTGTTCGGGGTCGAGCCCCTCGAACAGCTCCACCATCGCAAGCAAGGTTCGATCTGGCATCGCCGAGATGCTAGTGGGCGCGCCGTGGCGGGGTCGGAGCGTGGCCGAGACCGAACTGGAATAGCCTTCGGCCAGTCCAGGATTCTGCATCGGAGCATCATGGCGTTCGAGGTCGGTGACAAGGTGGTCTACCCGCAGCACGGCGCCGCCACCATCGAGCAACGCAAGATGATCACCGCCTTCGGCGAGGAGAAGGAATACTTCGTGTTGCGGCTGGCCTACGGCGATCTGGTGCTCAACGTGCCGGCCGACAACACCGACGAGGTCGGCCTGCGCGAGGTCATCAACCTCGACGAGGTCGATGAAGTCTTCGTCGTTCTGCGCAAGAAAGAGGCGCGCATGCCGACCAACTGGTCCCGGCGCTACAAGAACCACGTCGAGAAGCTGAAGTCGGGTGACGCGTACCAGGTGGCCGAGGTCGTGCGGAACCTCACCCTGCGGGACAACGAGAAGGGCCTCTCGGCCGGTGAGAAGCGGATGCTGTTCACGGCGCGGCAGATCCTGGTTTCTGAGCTGGTCTTCGCCATCGATGTCGACGAGGTGGCTGCCGTCGCCAAACTCGACGAAGCGCTGGCCTGAGGGTGAGCACATGGTCGATCGTCCTGGCGGCCGGTCGTGGCCGTCGCTATGACCCCGTCGAGCTGAAGCAGTACGCCCGAATCGGCCCCCAGCGGGTCATCGACCTGTCGCTGGCCGGTGCCAGCCAGGTGTCGGACGGCGTCGTGCTGGTCGTGGGTGTCGATTTCGTCGACGACGGTGAGCCGTTGGCCGACATCGTCGTGGCCGGCGGGGCCGAGCGATCCGACTCGGTGCGACGGGGGCTCGAAGCGGTACCCGACGACTGCGACATCGTGGTGGTGCACGACGGGGCCCGACCGCTGGCGTCGTCGGCCCTGTTCGAGGCGGTGATCGAGGCCGTTCTGGCCGGTGCCGATGCCGCCGTTCCTGGCATCGCGGTGACCGACACCATCAAACGGGTGGAGGATGGTCGGGTCGTCGGCACGCTTGATCGTGACGATTTGGTCGCGGTGCAGACCCCGCAGGCGTTTCGGGCCGACATGTTGCGGCTGGCCCACGAAGGCGACCCGCAGGCCACTGACGACGCCGCGCTGGTCGAGGACGTCGGGGGCATCGTGGTGATCGTGCCGGGTGATCCGGGCAACCTGAAGATCACGACCCCTCGCGATCTTTCGCTGGCGGCGACCCACCTGGCCTGAGCGGGGCGCCCCGGGGGGACCAAGGCGAGCGAGTAGTTTGCCGGACATGTCCATCCGTGTCGGGCTCGGCTTCGACGTGCACGCGTTCAGCGATGATCCGGCCCGCACCCTGACCTTGGGCGGGGTCGTCTTCGACGGCGTCCGTGGCCTGGCTGGCCACAGCGATGCCGATGTCGTGGCCCACGCCTGCGCCGACGCCCTGTTGGGGGCGGCCGGTCTGGGCGACATCGGCGAGCACTTTCCCGATACCGATCCGCAGTGGTCCGGGGCCGACAGCCTGATGTTGCTCACCGAGGTGTCGACCCGCGTCCGGGCCCACGGGTGGCAGCCGGTCAACGTCGACTGTGCCCTGGTGCTCGAAGCCCCCAAGGTGGCCCCGAACCGCGACGAGATGCAGCGCCGGCTGACCGTCGCCGTCGGCGCGCCGGTCGCGGTCAAGGCCAACCGAGCCGAAGGCCTGGGTTCGATCGGCCGGGGCGAGGGCATTGCCTGTTATGCGGTCGCCCTACTGGAGGCATCATGAGTCCCGCCCGTCGCAGCCCCAAGAGCGCGTCGAGTCGAGCGCCCAAAAGCGCGTCGAGTCGATCGCCGAAGCCGTCGGCTCGCGGCGCATCGTCTCGATCGGCGCCCCGCAAGCCCCGTTCGGCCGCGGCCGAGAAGGCCATCGCCGCCCGCGCCGCTGATCACGCTGCCGCATCGGTACGCAACGCCGACCGCCCCGGTTCGGCCCGTCGCGCCGGGCCCGCCGCCCGCGGAGCGGCCACTCGTGCATCGGCGCCCCGTCGCCAGAACGCTCCCCGTGGCTTGGGCGGCGAGCAGATCGAAGGTCGTCAGGCGGTGCGTGAGCTGCTGCTGGCCGGCACCCGCCGGGTGCGCGAGATCTGGATCGCGTCCGACATGGACGACGCCATCGTGTTGAACGACATCGCCGAGTTGGCGATGAGCATGGGCGTGCCGGTCCGCGACGTCACGCGCGCCAAGCTCTTCGCCGAGGCCAAGACCGAATCGCCCCAGGGCGTGCTGGCCAAGGCGTGGGAGCTGCCCGAATCCGAGCTCGAGGATCTCGTGCGCCGCGAGAAGGGCCAGCCGGCACCGTTCCTGCTGCTCGTCGACGGGGTCACCGACCCGGGCAACCTCGGCGCGCTGCTGCGCTCGGCCGAGTGCGCGGGCGTCACCGGTGTGGTGCTGCCCCGACACCGTGCGGTGCACGTCACGCCGACCGTGACCAAGACGGCGGCCGGCGCGGTCGAATACCTGCCGATGGCCCTTGTCGGCGGCCTGCCCACCGCCATCCGCCAGCTGCAAGAGGCCGGCATCTGGGTGATCGGGCTCGATGGCGCCGGGCCGCAGACCCTGTTCGCCCTGCCGTTCGCCAACGATCCCGTGGCCTTGGTGCTCGGCGCCGAGGGCCAGGGGCTGTCACGTCTGGTGCGAGAACGCTGCGATGCCGTTGCGCACATCCCCCTCATCGGCCACATCGACTCGCTCAACGTGGCGTCGGCCGGAGCCCTGGCCTGCTATGAGATCGCTCGCCGTCGGCTGGGCGCGTGACCCGCGTCTCGGTCCGAGCGGTCGTGGGCACCGGTCTGGCCCTGGGTCTGATCCTGGTTGTCGGGTGCAGGAGGTCGCAGCACGTGGCGCCGGGGCCCAGCACGTTCGGTCCGCAGAGCACGCTGGCCGAATCGAGCGGCTACACGTGCAACGATCCGACCGGTGACATCGGCTCGCAGGTGCAAGGCGTTGGCACGCTCAGTGAGCCGGCTGGCATCGATCTGGTGACGGCGGAGGCCCA
>JAYUBX010000224.1:0-1872 GCA_043740665.1 Candidatus Neomicrothrix sp. | reverse complement strand
CGGAAGTGCAGCACCGGCGTGGCCCACCGCAGGATCTCCTCGATGGCGCCCGGCAGCAGGTCGGGGTTGGCCTGCAGCTTGGCCAGCTGATCGGGGTTGTCGAGCAGGGCCCGCATCCCGTGTGAGGTGGCGTTGCGGGTGGTCTCGTTGCCGGCGACCGCCAGCAGCATGAAGAACATGTCGAACTCGGTCTCGCTCAATTCGTCACCGTCGAGCTCGGCGCCGAGCAGGGTCGACAGGATGTCGTCGCTCAGCTGCTGGCGCTTCTCGGCGGCCAGGGTGTTGGCGTACATGTAGAGCTCGGCGGCGGCCTCGCCGGCCGAGTCGCGGTCGCCCTCGAACTCGGGATCGTCGATGCCGATCATCCGGTTGGTCCAGTCGAACAGCTTGTGGCGGTCATCGCTGGGCACGCCCATCATCTCGGCGATGGCTTGCAGGGGCAGCTCGGCGGCGATGTCGATGACGAAGTCGCACTCGCCTGCCGCCACGACCTTGTCGAGGATCAGCTGGCACTTGGTGCGAAGGCCGGTCTCGAGCAGGCCGATCATGCGAGGCGTGAAGCCCTTGCTCACGAGTCGGCGATACCGCGTGTGTCGCGGCGGGTCCATGTAGAGCATCATCTCGCGCACCATGGCGCCCTCGGCCGGGATGTCGGGGATGCTGATGCCTTGCTCGGCCGACGAGAACACCTGCGTGTCACGGTTGACCGTGATCAGATCGGCATGGCGGGTGACGCTCCAGAACCCGGGGCCATCGGGCTCCTCGGTCCAATGGATCGGGTCCTCGGCGCGCAGCACCTCGAACATCGCATGGTGCTGGCCGGTCCGGAACGTATCCGGGTTGATCAGGTCGACCTCGCTCAACTGCACGTGAAGCTCCTCTGGTTGGCCTGGTCATCCGCCTGGCCCCGCTCGGAGCCCAAAACTAGAACAGATTCTCGTTTTGGGAAAGAACGCTAGGGTCTGCTCTCGATGGCCGGACCGTTGCATGGGGTACGCGTAGTCGAGCTGGCCGGGCTGGGTCCGGCGCCGTTCGGGGCGATGGTGTTGGCCGACCTCGGTGCCGACGTCGTCACCATCGACCGGGCCAGCTCCGTGATGGGCGCCGAACCGTCGACGGCGGCCGGCAACGTCTACGGCCGGGGGCGCCGTTCGATCGGCATCGACCTGAAACATCCTGACGGCACCGTCGTGGTCGAGCGGCTGGTGGCCCGAGCCGACGTGTTCGTCGAAGGCTTTCGCCCTGGTGTGGCCGAACGACTCGGTCTCGGACCGGCGGCGCTGATGGCGGCCAACGACCGTTTGGTGTACGCCCGCATGACCGGCTGGGGCCAGGACGGCCCCATGGCCGCCAAGGCCGGACACGACATCAACTACATCGCCCTGGCCGGGCCACTGGCCCACATCGGCCGGGTGGGCCAGCCGCCGACACCGCCGCTCAACCTGCTGGGCGACTTCGGCGGTGGCGGTCTGCTGCTCGCTCTGGGGGTGTGCGCCGCGCTGGTCGAGCGAGCCACGTCGGGACGCGGTCAGGTCATCGACGCGGCCATGGTCGACGGTGCGTCGCTGCTGGCCGCGGCGATGGCCCCGGCCTACAACGGCGGCTACTTCAGCGAAGATCGGGGCACCAACCTGCTCGACTCGGGCGCACCGTTCTATGACTGCTTCGAGACGGCCGACGGGCAGTGGCTGTCGGTCGGTGCCCTCGAGCCGGCGTTCTATGCCGACCTGCTCACTGGTCTGGGGCTCGCCTCGAACGAGGCCTGGCCGGCTGGCGTGGTGCCCGATCGCGACGACGAAACGACGTGGCCGATGTTGCGGCATCGGTTCACGTCGGTGATCGCGGCCCGATCGTTGGACGACTGGCTGGCGG
>JAYUBX010000223.1:0-8647 GCA_043740665.1 Candidatus Neomicrothrix sp. | reverse complement strand
GCAGCACCAGCGAAAGGGTGGCGTGGGCGACCTCCTCGGGCTCGCCGTAGCGACGCATCGGTACGCGACGCCGAGCGAACTTGGTCTTGGCATCGTCGGTTATCGCGGCCGTCATGCCCGTGCGGATCGGCCCCGGGCAGACGCAGTTGACCGTCACGCCCCGCGCGCCCAGCTCGACGGCCAAGCCACGAGTGAGCCCGACCACGCCGTGCTTGCTGGCGGTGTAGGCGCTGATGAACGCCGTCGCGCCCAGCGCCTCGGTCGACGCGATGTTGACGATGCGACCCTCGCCGGCCCGTTCGAGATCGGCGAGGCAGACCCGAATCAGGGTGGCGTGGGCGGTCAGGTTGACGGCGAGGGTGGCAGCCCAGGTGGCCTCGAAGTCGTCGCCGTCGATGGCCGCCGGCAGGCTGACACCCGCGTTGTTCACCAGGATGTCGATGGGCCCGAGCTCGTCACGCACGGCGCCGATGACGGCGGTGACCATGGCCGCATCGGTCACATCCAGCGCCCAGGCTGCGGCCCGGCCACCGGCCTCGGTGATCTCGGCCGCCACCGCCGTGGCTCCGTCGGCATCACGATCGAGCACCGCCACCACGGCACCTTCGTCGGCGAACAGGTGAGCAGTCGCCCGACCCATCCCGCTGGCGGCACCCGTCACCACCGCGACGCGTCCGGCAATCGAGCGGCTGAGCGTCGTGAGTCGGGCCATCGGGCGGTCACCCTAGTAGCCGATCGCTCGAGATGGTCCCGGCCGGCGCGAGGGGGACCGGTGGAAGTGGTGGCCAGATCAGCCACACTGGCGGCCATGTGCCGCAGAGCCATCGCCGAGCACGAGCGGGTGGTGGACACTCGGTGAGCGGCCTGGTGCACCTGCTGTCGACCATCGCCGTCACGGCCGTGCTGTGCATCCCGCTGGCTGTCTCGCTCTGGGCGTTGCTCGACGTCGCCCGGCGACCGGCCTGGGCGTGGTCGCTGGCCGACCGAAACCAGGCGCTCTGGATCGCCTTCGTGCTGTTCGGCTTCTGCTCGGTCGTCGGCGGCCTGGTGATCTCGGGCATCTACCTGCTGCGGGTCCGCCCCCGCATCGCCCTGGCCGAGGAAGGCCGGCTCGGCGACCTGATCTGATCGAATCCTCGCCGGGGCGCTACGACCGGATCACGTCGAGCCGCGAAAGACTCACCAGCGCCTCGAGCGCGGCGTCGTCGAGCTGGGCCAGCGAACCGGCTTCGCTGGTGCCGACGATCTTGGCGGCGATCGACCGCTTCATCTCCAACATGGCCTCGATGCGCTCCTCGAGCGTGCCGGGGCACACCAGGTTGTGCACGACGACGGGTCGGGTCTGACCGATCCGCCAGGCGCGATCCGAGGCCTGGTCCTCGGCCGCCGGGTTCCACCACATGTCGAAGTGGATGATGTGGTTGGCCCGGGTCAGGTTCAGCCCGATGCCACCCGCCTTGAGCGACGAGTACAACACCGGCGGGCCATCGGGGTCGCTGAAGCGATCGACCATCGCGTCGCGTCGGGCCCGCGGCACCTTGCCGCTCAGCAGGTCGCTGGTCAGGCCCAGACGATCGTCGAGATGCGCCACGATCCGCGCCATGAACGTCGGGTACTGCGAGAACACGACGGCCGCCGATCCCTCGTCCACGATCTCGGCCAGCAACTCGGCCAACCGATCGACCTTGCCGGATCGCCCGGCGAGCGAGGCGTCTGGATCGTCGATCAGCGTGGCCGGGTGGTTGCAGATCTGCTTGAGCTTCGAGATGCCATCGATCACGCAGATCCGTCGCTGCTCGCGGCCCGACCGCTCGACCTTCTCGAGCATGGTGGCGACGGCCGCTTCGTACGCCGCGATCTGCTCGGTGGTCAGCGGACAGTCGTCACGAACCACGATCTTCGGGGGCAGGTCGTCGGCCACGCCCGGCTCGGTCTTCAAGCGCCGCAGCACGAACGGCGAGACGGCACCAGCGAGGTGGTTCGCCCGCTCGTCACCATCCTCGGCGCCGCTCAGCGCGGCGTTGTTGAACCGCTCCATGAACGGCGCATAGGGACCGAGCAGACCGGGATTGGCGAACTGCATGAGCGACCACAGCTCGCCGGCGTGGTTCTCGACGGGCGTACCGGTGACGGCGAACCGATAGCGGGCCACCAGGCTGCGCACCGACACCGCGGTCTTGGTGATGGGGTTCTTGATCTTGCCGGCCTCGTCGAGCACCGCCCGCAACCACACGATGGCGGCGAACTCGTCGACGTCATTGCGGATGAGGTCATACGTGGTGACTACGATGTCGGCGCCATCGACCACCTCGGCCAAGTGCCCGCGTGATGCCCCGTGAAAGCTTCGGATCACCAAGTGGGGCACGAACTTGTGGGCCTCGCGAAGCCAGTTGGTGACGATCGACGGCGGGCAGACGACCAGCGTCGGACCCGAGTGGTCGGCGGCGACGGCCGCCAGGATCTGCAGCGTCTTGCCCAGGCCCATGTCGTCGGCCAGGATGCCCCCCAGATCGTTGGCCTCGCACCATTCGAGCCACGTCAGCCCGACCTGCTGGTAGGGCCGAAGCTCGGCGATCACGCCGTCCGGCACCACCGCTTCGTGCAGATCGGCCGCGGTCCAGGTCCCGGATCCGGCGGCCTCCATCCACTTCGGCGCGTCGGCCCCCAGGTCGAGGTCGACGCCCTCGAACAGGTCACCGACCAAGACGTCAGCGGCGGCGACGGGCTGTTCGATCCGACGCAGGAACGCCAGCGCGGCGGCGATCTCGTCGGCACCGACCCGCACCCAACGTCCCCCGGCCAGCAACAGATCACGCTTGGCATCGATCGCCGCCTGCAGCTCAGCCGCGCTGACCTCCTCGCCGGCGATCTCGACCTTGCCGGTCAGGACCAGTTGGGCCGCCGTGCCCAGGCCGATGCCCGAGCTGGTGCCCCCCGTCGCCCGTCGGCGCACGGTCGACCGGGTCAACAGGTCAGCCGGGGCGATGGTCGCGATGCCCAGGTCGTCGAGGCGGGCGGCATGGCGGTCGAGGTAGTCGGCGACCGATGCGGGGTCGAGGTGCAACGGGCGGGTCGGGTCCCAGTTCAGCCACAGGGCACCCCCGGCCCGCGCCAGTTCGGCTTTCAGTAGCCGGTCGAGCTCCTGGGCGCGGCGGCGGCCCAGCGAACGATCGGCGATGACGTCCTGCACGCCGATGACCATGGCCGGGTCGGTCAGGTGCACCAGGCAGGCCTCGACTCCCCATCCACCCTTGACCGTCGCCGGCGGGGCGAGTCGTACTGCGAGCCGGACGCCCGCGGCCCGCCGGGCCGCGACCTGGTCACCCCACAACTCGAGGGCCCGGCGCACACGCCGTTTGCCGGCCGCCAGCTCGGGGGTGTTGGCCTCGATCACCACCCGCGCCGGGCCGTAAGCCGACGTCGTCAGGGCGTCGAGGTGGTGCTGGTACCACCGAGCGAGGTCGGGATCAGCCAGGGCCGCCCGAATCGGCGCGTCAGCCTCGGCCTGGTCGTCGTCGTCGGGCACGCGCTCGACCCACGCCGGCTCGCCGTCAGGTCCGGCGCCCGCGAGGGGCGTGACGTGCCCGGCCCGGATCAGGCGTTTGGCACGCGTGGTCAGGGCCAGGATCGCGCCCGAGTCGTCGGTCGGGTCGATGGTCAAGACCCGGCCCGGCTGGCCGAACTGTCGGCGGCGGGCTCGCCCGCTTCGACCAGCAGCGCCGCCGGTGGCGCCCCGAAGCGGCCCCGCAGAAAATCAGCCAGACCCCAGACCCGGCCCTTGGCCGAGAAGATGAACGGCGAATACGACGGCTGCACCAGCCCTCGAAGCAACTGAAACCCGGCGATGGCGAACCGGATGCCGGCGTGGTAGCGCCCCGAATGATCGCGTACCAGCAACAGGGTGTTTCGATGCATCAGGTAGTCGGTCACCGGACTGCCCGACCGCATGGTGGGATTGCGCACCATGGCACCGTGCACCAGACCGACCTCCCATCCCGCGGCCGCGGCCCGCAGCCCGAGATCGGTCTCTTCGCAGTAGGCGAAGTACCGCTCGTCGAACAGGCCGATCGCTTCGAGGCACGAGCGGCGAGCGATCAGCAGCGTGCCGTGCGGATAGTCGACGGTCTCCCATCCCGGTGCACGCTGACGATCAGGCACCGTCATGCCACCGAAGTAGGGATCGAACACGGGGGTCTCACCGTCGCCGACATCGGCGCAGGCCAAGCCGGCCCGTGGCTGCGCCTCGGCCGCGGCGATCAACGCGGCGAGCGTGCCCACCGCCGGCAGCGCGTCGTGGGGGGCCAACGCCACCCACTCGCCGTCGCGTTCGGCCAGCCAAGCCCGAAAGCCGGCATTGGCTCCTGGCCCGAACCCGGTGTTGGTGGCCAGTTCCAGCAGCTCGACGTCGTGATCACTGACATCGACCAGGTCGCGCAGAACCGCTCGTTCAGCCGGATCTGACCCGTTGTCGACGATCAGGATCCGAACCGGCACGCCTTGGCGCTGGAAGGCTTCGATGGTCTCGCCACACCGCACGGCCTGGTTCCAGTGCACCAGCACCACGGTCACCGGCTCGATGCTCACCGTCGAAATCTACCGGCCGGGCCGGCCACCCCAAAACGCACGAACGGAGAGCAATCGGTCGGTCCAGAGACCTCGCGATGGCCACCCGTCCGGGATACGGCTGGTGAACGGCTGTTCAGGAAGCGCCGGCTGAGGCCCGCACCAGTGCGTGCTGCACCAGTTCGAGCAGGGCCGTCTTGGTCGATGCCCGATCTCGCGCATCGGTAGTGATCATGGGCACGTCCTCGGGCACGGCGAGCGCTTCGCGCACGTCGTCGAGTGAGTGCTGCTGCTTGCCGTGGAACATGTTGACGGCGACGATGAACGGCACGCCCTGCGTCTCCATGTAGTCGACCGCCGGGAAGCAGTCGGCCAGTCGGCTGGTATCGACCAGCACGACGGCGCCGATGGCACCTCGCACCAGGTCGTCCCACATGAACTTGAACCGGTCCTGTCCGGGTGTCCCGAACAGGTACAGGATCAGGTCGCTGCCAAGCGTGATACGCCCGAAGTCCATGGCCACCGTGGTCGACGTCTTGCCGGTGTTGGTACCACCGGTCTCGTCGATCCCCTCGGCGACCTTGGTCATGGCCGCCTCAGTGGTGAGTGGTGCGATCTCGGAGATGGAGCCCACGAACGTGGTCTTCCCCACCGCGAAACCTCCCGCCACGATGATCTTGACCGGGAGAGGAACACCCTCTTCTTCCGGTTCGGTTTCCGCTGAGGCTGGCGCCTCAGAGCGCTTGAAGGCCATCGAGCACCCTTTCGAGCAGTTTCAGGTCGGGGCGCTGTTCGCCCGTCGTGGCGTGTTGCGGCTTGTGACTGTGGAGCAGACCCTGCTCGGCCATGTCACCCACGAGGACGCGGGCGACACCGAGAGGGAGGTGGAGATGGGCAGAGATCTCGGCGATGGAGATCGGCGCGGAGCAGAGCGAGACGATCTGCTTGCGCTCGAGGGCCAGCCGGGGCGTCGCCGAGACACCCTGGGGGGTGACCTTGACGATCGTCTCGAGGGGCAGGTCGACAGACGAGCGCGTGCGACCTTGCGTGATCACGTACGAACGTACGCGAAACGCCGGACCGCCGTCTTCTGGCTCGTCGTCGGCCATGGTCATCGCGGTAGCGTCGTCTGGAGCTCGGCGCGGAGCTCGGGGGTGAGGACGGCGCCGGCCTTCTCGACCAGGACCGCCATCTCGTAGCCGACGAGTCCGACGTCGCACTCGGCCGACGACACACAGGCGAGGCATGAACCGTCGCTGATGCCGGTGACGAACAGGAAGGCGTTCTCCATCTCGATGATGACCTCGTTGACCGCACCGCCGCCGAAGCGGCCGGCGGCACCGTAGGCCAGGCCGATCAGGCCTGAGGAAACTGCGGCGAAGCGGTCGGCCGCGTCGCGGTCGAGACCGGACGAGGTGGCGATGGGAAGTCCGTCGGACGACACCACCACTGCCTCGTTGACCCCGGGCACCCGCTCGGCGAAGTTCTGCACGAGCCAGTTGAGATTTCTGGCTTCGGAGCTGAGTTCCATGGTTGTCTTCCTGTCCTCCGGTAGACGATCGTGTTCAGGCGAATGGATGGGTGTGGGACTGACTGGGCGGGTGCGTGACCCGACCGGTCACGCCTCAGGCAAATCGGTACTGGAACCATCGGCGCTACCCCGGCCCTTATTGAGGCCCGAACGATAACGGGACAACATCTTGCGAACTTCTTCTGGCGAACGCTGGTTGCTGCCGGTGCCACGGACGGCCATGATCGGCATGCCACCGCCGCTGGCATCGGCCGAGACCTTCTTGGGTGTGCGCTTGACCAGACCGGCCGCGGTGAGCGGCGGGGCCACGTCGGCCTTGGCCTCGACGGCGGTGGTCGCGGCCACCGGAGCCTCGGCGACCGGCGCGGTCGGAGCGGAAGCGGCGTCACTGGGCGTCGCCACCGGCGGGTCATCGACCACGGCTGCGGGGGCGGTCGAGCCGAAGGCGCCAGGCACACTGTCTTCGTCAGAAAGAGCGCTGGACGGCTCGGTGGGAGCCTGACCCGGTGCGCCTTCGACCGGGCCGGGAGCGAGCTCGTCGCTGACCAGCGACTGCAAGCCCCGCTCGAAGTCATCGCCCTCGGGGACCGCTTCGAGGTACGAATCAGGCTGCTCCTCGACCAGTTCGTCGACGGTCACGGAATCGGCCAGGCCGGCCTCGACCTCGGCGGCTACCTCGGTCTCGATCTCGTCGGCCACCTCGGTGTCGAGTTCGACCTCGGCCACCTCGTCGGCCGCCAGCTCGTCACCGGCGATCTCGGCCTCGGTCTGGTCGAGCGACCGGACCTCGGCTTCGAAGTCGGACTGGGTGAGGGTCTGCTCGAACTCGTCGAACTCGAGGTCGCGACCCTGAGCCCCTTCGGCCTCGACCCGCAGGTCGGTGGCTTCGTCGACGACGATGATGTCGTCGACCGGTGCCGCCACGGCTGGGCCTTCATCGACGGTCGGAGCGCTCAGCAGCTGGCCGTCCATCGTGACCAGCTCGCCCGGCAGGGTGACCAGTGCGGTGACACCGCCCGACGACGACGACGTGAGCTTGACGGCGACGCCGAAGCGAGAAGCCAGGCGGCCGATGACGATGAAGCCGAGCGAACGGCTGAGGGCCAGGCCGACCAGCGGCGGTCGCGCCAGCTGGCTGTTGGCCTCGCCCAGTTGGTCGGCACTCATGCCGATGCCCTGATCGCTCACCGAGAGCGTGTAGCCCTCGGCCGAGCGGTGACCGACGATCTCAACGGTCGTGTCGGGCGGCGAGAAGTGGGTGGCGTTCTCCATCAGCTCCGAGAGCAGATGGGCCAGGTCGACGGCGACGTTGCCGCCGACGGTGACATCGTCGAGAGCCAGCAACGAGATGCGAGCGAAGTCCTCGACCTCACCGATGGCCACGCGCACCACGTCGGCCAGAGCCACCGGACGACCACGACGACGGGGCGGCTCAGCGCCCGCCAGCACCAACAGCGACTCAGCGTTGCGTCGCATGCGGGTGGCGAGGTGATCGAGCTTGAACAGGTTGTCGAGCTGATCGGGGTCTTCCTCGTTGGCTTCGAGCTGATCGATGAACTCGATCTGGCGGTCGAGGAGCGTCTGGTTGCGGCGGGCGAGGTTGATGAAGATGTCGCCGATGCCCTTGCGCAGCAGGGCACCCTGCTCCTCGGCCACCTCGACGGTCACGTGCTGGATCGAGTTGAAGGCATCGGCCAGCTGGCCGATCTCGTCCTTCGATTGGATGTCGATGGGCGTCAGCGTCTCGCTGAGCGAACCGGCGGCCTCATCGGGGTTCCGCAGCCGCTCGACCAAGGCCGGCAGCTTGTCGGTCGAGAGGGTGTAGGCCGCACTCGTCAGCTTCTTCAGCGGAACGGTGACGGTACGGGCGACGTAGACGGCGATGATGAGGGCGATGGCGATGGCGGCGAACGCACCGACCACGAAGAACAACGCGGCCTGCTGAGCGTCGCTGCGCACCTTCTGGGCGTTGTTGAGCACCGAGGTGATGACGGTGCCCTCGGTCGCCTTCAGCGAGCCGAGCTGGTCGTCCGAGGCCTTGACCACCTTGTCGGCGTCGAGCTTCGTGTACGCACCGGTGGTGGGGTTGACGGCAATCTTCGGCGAGTAGGGAACGATCGCGGTGACCCCTTCGACGAACACACCGTTCTCGGCGTTGACCTTGGCGATGGGCGTGGTGCCCGTGTCGATGACCTGCTTCTCGAAGCTGGCCAGGTCCTTGTTGGCGTTCGAATCACGGTAGAGCTGCTTCTGCGACGCATTGGCGGCGTCGTTGTAGATGGTCTCCTGCTGCAGAACCTCGCCGGCCGCACTGGTGAGCAGGCTGTTGACCTGGCAGGTACCCAGGGCGATACACGCGGTGCCCGCCCGGGTCAGCGTGGGCCAGACCTCGGGGAAGTAGCCGGCCTGGGTGATGGCCGCGGTCAGGCCGGCCTCGTCGGCCTGTGCCGTCTTGACCCGGTTGAGGTTGGCGAAGGTGGTGAGGCCACGCGACAGGCTCGGATCGTTGGTGGCCTGGGCGATGGCGGTGTTGAGGCTCGAAAGCGAGCTGGC
>JAYUBX010000222.1:0-10487 GCA_043740665.1 Candidatus Neomicrothrix sp. | reverse complement strand
AACGCCTCGGCCATCTCGAGCCCGATGTAGCCCCCACCCACCACCACGACCCGCTGGCATCGGCTCTGCTCGGCGTAGGTCAGCAGACGGGCGCCGTCGTCGAGGCTCTGCACGCCGTGGATCTGCTCGCCGTCGATGCCAGGCAGGTCAGGCCGGATCGGTCGTGCGCCGGTGCCGATCAGCAGCTGGTCGAACCCGATGCGAAAGGTGCGCCCGTGGGGTCGATCGTGCACCTCGACCTGGCCTCGGTCGACATCGATCTCGGTCACCTCGTGCTCGATCCGCACGTCGATGCGATTGAGATCACGGAACTCACGGGGAGTCCGCGCCACCAGGGCGTCGACCGGCTCGACCTCGCCGGCCACCAGATACGGGATGCCGCAGGCCGAGTAGCTGACTCGGGTCGACCGCTCGAACGCCACGATTTCGAGGTCAGCGCGCAGCCGACGGGCGTTGGTCGCGGCCGTCATCCCCCCGGCGTCGCCTCCGATCACCACCAGCCGCTCAGCCATGGTGGGCGAGGCTATCGCCGGGCGCGCCCCAGCCGGGTACCGGTGCCTGCCACAATGGCGGCATGGCTGTGCGCAAGGACTGCCGTCACTACTCCACTCGTAGCACTGGCGGCGGCGATGTCGTCCAGCGTTGCCGCGTCGGAGCGGCCGATCAGGCGCCGTTCGCGTGCCCTCCCGATTGCCTGTTCTTCGAGCCCCGCTCGGTCAGCAACGCCGGCTGGGAGCGATTCGAGGAGACCGACGACGGCGACCGCTGGGGCGAGACACCCCCGACCTGAGACCTCGCCAGATGCAACTCAGGCCAGCAGATCGGGCAGGCGACGGAAGAACACCGACCGGGCCAGGACCTCGTCGCACCCCGCCGCACGGGCCTGGTCGAGCAGACCTTGATCGACGTGCGAGCCGAATCCGACGACCCGGGGCCGAGGATCGACGGCCTGCAGATCGCCGAGCGCGTCGAGCACACCCGGCCGACCGAGGTCGATCACGACCAGATCGGTCACGCCCGACTCGTCCCGCAAGTCACCCGCCAACGCGGCCGGCGACGAGACGAACCGCACCCGATCGCCGGCCGCGGCCGCCACCTTGGATCGGTCCATCAGATCAGGGACGAATGCCAGCAGCCGGGTCATCGAAGGCCATCGCGTCGCCGGCGAGCGAGATGCACGTGAGCCTTGGCCGCCCCCCAGGTGATGCCCAGTTCGAGCAGCGCCGGGTCGAGGTCGGCGAACGTCGCCGGGGCCAGATCGTAGACATCATGGGGAAATTGGCGCACCACGAACTCGTCGCGCTCGACGCCCGGCACGCCGGCCTGGTGCAGCACTGCCGTCGGATACCGCACGGCCTGGCGGGCCAGCGCCAGGGGTCCGGTCCGCTGCTCGTCGATGTCGGTGGCGAGCAGGGCATGCACGGCCGGACCGATGTCGGCGGCGGCGGCCATCCCGGCGGCTGACGCCGCGGACCGCTCACCGGGGTCGACTCGGCCCCGGTAGGCGACCAACAGGCGCTCGACGCTGCGCTCGACCCAACCGGGCAGCGCCCGCTCGATGCCGTCGGCCAACGCCGCAGCGTGACCGGCCAGCTCGACCAGGTCGGCCGCGTCGGCCAGATCAGGGTCGCCGGGGTTGGCATCGCAAGCCATTGCCCCCCATGCTGGCCCACGTGAGCATCCCCCGACGCATCGAGCCGGGCCCTGGCCAAGAATCGGTCTGGGACTATCCCCGACCCCCACGGCTCGAAGCCACGACCCGCCGCTTGGTGGTCGAGTTCGGTGGCGTGGTGATCGCCGACACGACCGCGGCCGTTCGGGTGCTCGAGACCAGCCAGCCACCGGCGTACTACCTGCCCCGGTCTGACGTCGTCCATGGTCATCTCATCCCCAGCCGCACGCACACCTGGTGCGAATGGAAGGGCGAGGCCTCGTACTTCACCGTCGAGGCCGGCGGTCGCGCCGCGGTCGACGCGGCGTGGACCTACGCCAATCCGACAGCCGGGTTCGAGCTGCTGGCCGGCCACATCGCCTTCTACGCTCAGCTCATGGATCAGTGCCTGGTCGACGGCGAAGTGGTACAAGCCAACGAGGGTGGGTTCTACGGAGGTTGGATCACGTCCGACATCGTCGGACCGTTCAAGGGTGCGCCGGGCACACGGGGATGGTGAACGGGATGACTCAAGGTACTGACCGACCCATCCACCGACCCACCGACCGTCCGTGAAGATCCGCGTGCTCTCGGTCTTCGAAGGGGTCATCTACCACTGCTGGCCCAGCGATCTGTCGAACCCGTGCAAGCCGGTGCTCGAGGTCGACGCCGTGCTGCGTGACGGCGACGCCGATGCCACCAGCGGACCGCTGTTGTTGAGTGTCGCCGAGTACATCACCATGCTCGGTGGCCTCGATCCGGCCCGCCCGTGCCTGCACGAGCTCGACGCGCAGGGCCGCATCGTCGATCACCTCGGGGTGCAACACATCAGCTTCCCGATGTGGACGCGCCTCGAGTCCTGAAACCGGCGAGTCCGGAAACCAGCACCCGCTCACCAGGGCTGCTGGGTGAGCCGCACCGCCCCAGGGGTCTCGGGCGGCGACCCGTTCGACGCGGTCGAGGCCAGCACCGACCGAATCACCAGTACCCACGCGATGCACGCCACCGTGGCGATCAACACCGTCGTCGGCATGGCGCCCGGGCCGAGATGGTCGAACAGCACGCCGATCATCCACGGCAAGGTCAGCCCGCCGATGGCCGAGGCGGCGACGAACCACGACGTGGCGGTGCCGCTGAGCGGCACGTGGTCGCCGACGAACGCCAACATGGTCGGATACAGCGGCGCGATGGCCAGCCCGAAAACGATCGTGCCGGTCCAGACCAGGGCCGGCTGTCCGCCCGATGCGGCCAGGATCATCGCCCCCACGACCGACACGGCCCCGGTGGCCACCAGCATCGGAGCCGTGCCCACCCGGGTGGCCACGCCGACGGCGAGGAACCGACCCAGCAGGAACGCGCCCCAGAACGTGGCCGTGATGGCGGCGGCGACGCCGTCACCACCCAGATGGACCGCCTCGGCGTAGGTGTGGATCCATCCCGAGAACCCGATTTCGACCCCGACGTAGAGAAAGAAGAACACCGCCACGATCACCAACGTGCGCGTCGGAGCCGAAGCCCCACTGTGATGATCCTCGTCGGGCATGCGGTCGGGGCTCGGCCGGGCCAGCGCCCAGACCCCGACGGCGGCGGTGGGCACCGCCATGAGCAACGAGGCCAGCACCAGGTCGCCACCCGAGGTCAGCGACCAGTTCACGATGATGGGACTCGCCAGCGCGCCGATGCCGAAACACAGGTGCAACCCGTTGAGGCTGGCGCCGTCGGACCCACCCCGACGCCAGATGAGCAGGGTGTTGCCGCCCACGTCGGCCGCACCGGCGCCCACCCCCACCAGCCCGAACAACAGGCCGAGCAACGCCAGGCGGTCGGCGTGGGGGATCAGCACGAGGGCGGCGGCCATGAGCAGCAAGGCCGAGCCCAACACCCGGTGGCCGTGGCCGCGGTCATAGAGGTTTCCGCCCAGCAGCGACCCGACCAGATAGCCGAAGGCCTGCACGGTGAACAGCACGCCGATGGCACCGAGCGACGACCCGGTCTGGTCCTGCAGCCGCGACAGGGCGGGGCCGATCAGGCTGAAGCTGAGGCCCAACGCCACGAAGCTGGCCAGGTAGATGACGACCGGGCCGACGCCTCGCCCCACCTCCTGATCGGGTCGCGGCGACTCAGCCAAGCGCCTGGTTCAGGTTGCCCGACCGCAAACCCTCGAGGTCGAGGGTGACATAGGTGTAGCCGGCCGACCGCACCGCGTCGACGACCGCCGGCCGCAAGGCGACCACCTGATCGATCTGCAAGACCGGCACCTCGAGCCGGGCCAGGTCGCCGTAGTGGCGCACCCGCAGGTCGTCGAAGCCGAGGGCTCGCAGCGCCGTCTCGGCCCGCTCGACGGTCGAGAGCACGCCCATCGTCACTGGCGTGCCGTAGGGCACGCGCGAGGCCAGGCACGCGGCGGCCGGCTTGTCCCACGTGCGCAACCCGAGCTGCTGCGACGTGGCCCGCACATCAGCCTTGGTGAACCCCGCCTCGACCAGAGGAAACGCGGCGCCGCGCTCCGATGCGGCGCGCTGACCCGGCCGGTGGTCGCCCAGATCGTCGAGGTTCACGCCGAGCACGACGGTGGACCCGTCGGCCGCGGCGAGCGGACCCAGTGCGTGCATCAGCGCGTCCTTGCAGTGGAAGCACCGGTCGCCGTCGTTGCGGCGATAGGCGGCCTCGAGCATCTCGTTGGTGACCACCTCGACCCAGTGCAGACCCCACTCACGGGCCAACGCCGAGCAGTCGTCGTGCTCAAAGCCGGCCAGCGACGGCGAGACGGCCGTGACCGCGGTGGCGTGCTCGGGCCCCAAGGTGTCATGGGCGACCCAGGCCAGGAACGCCGAATCGGCACCACCGCTGAACGCGACGGTGACACGGCCGAGTTGTTCGAGATGGGCGCGCAGCGCCGTCAGATCACCCATGGCGAGCGGCCGCCGACCGGCTCAGCCGGTGGTCAACCCGAGCTGGGCCAGCACGGTCTCGACCGGGGCGACCATGCCGGTATAGAACGGACCGAACTCGGCGAAGGTGGCCGACGCCCGGTCGAACCGCATGGTGTAGACGACCTCCTTGAGGTCGTCGGGGTGCTGGGCGAACAGCGTGACCCCCCACTCGTAATCGTCGAGCCCGGCCGAACCGGTGACGACCTGCAGGATGCGCCCGGCGAAGGCCCGACCCGAGGTGCCGTGCTCGTACATCATCTCCTTGCGCTCCTCGTAGGGCGTGGTGAACCAGTTCTGCTCGGGCTCGCGGCGCTTGGACATCGGATAGAAGCACCACGCCGGCTTGCCTTCGGGCGGCAACTGAGGATGCAGGCGGGCCTCACGCATGGCCTCGGGCACCCCCTGGGAGTACTCGCTCAGCTCGGTGAGTGAGACGTACGAGTCGACGACATCGAGTCCGGCCAAGGCCAGCTCGGCTTGAAAACGGCGAAGCTGCCAGAGGTCCTGGCCCAGCACCATGAACGCCAGATCGGCCTTGTGCCCGAGGATGGCAACCGGGATCACCTGGTTCGGCGGGCCGTCGGCGTTGGCGGCTTCGGTGGCCTTGACCGCGGCGATGATCGCTTCGGGATCAGCCATAGGCGTGACCTTGCAGAAGAGATGCAGCACACCCAGGCCAACGGTGGGACTCACGGATTCAGTCACCCGACCAGTGTACGGCCCGCTTCTCGGTGCTGATCAGGGCCAGGTGATGGCGCCGTCGGTCAGTTCGGCCAGACGCCGATTCGGCTCGACGAAATAGGCGTCGAGCCATCGGCGCGCCTCGGGGTCGATCTCGCTCTGACCGGTGCCCTCGTTGGTCACCGCGAAGTCGGGCGACCCCAGTTCGGGCAGGCCCAGAAACGCACAGGCACGGCGATAGGTCGCCGCCGGATCGCCGAAGAGATCCTCGCTGCGCAGCACCAAGATCTGGTCGCGGGGATAGACCGCAAACCACGACGCCAACTGTTCGGCGTAGCAGCCCCGGGTCGCGTAGCTGGCCGTGGTGAACCACTCACGCGTCTCGCGGTCGCACATCATCTCGAACCCGGCCGGCAGGCGTTCGGGCTCAGCCTCGAGGGCGGCGACGAAGTCGAGCGGCTCGATGTTCCACCGTTTGCTCCAACGGAACTGACTCCACGCCCGCGCGCCGGGTTCACGCAGCAACACGATCAGGCGAGCGTCGGGAACGACCGAATGCAGCCGAGCAGCGCCGTCGGGGTGGGCCAGGTAGTTCGGGGTGGCCTCGCCGCAGATGGCCCGATCGCGGCCGTGCTCGCGGCCGATCCGCTCGAGCGTCGAGACCGGTGGAAACCAGGCGCGATACCAACGCTCGCCGCGCGAGAAGTTTCGCTCGCGGTCGACGAAGTGCACCTCCTTGATGGTCGACCGCATCACCAGTGGATGGCTGGCCAGGTAGGTGAACAACGAGGTGGTGCCGCACTTCGGGGCGCCGACGATGACGAAGTCCGGCAGGGCCCGACCGTTGGCCGTGGCCAGCCGCGCTGCGCGCTTGGCCCGGCGGGAGATCGTCATCAGTCTCGGCACCCGGCCCCCACGTCGTCACGCGGTCCCAGCGGCTCACGCCTGCTCATCCTGCCAGATGGCCAGCGATCACCCGGGCGCGTAGACGTTGAGACGGGCGCCGCGCACGAAGCCGGCGAGCACCATCTGGGCCCGTCGAGCGGTGGCCACCGCCAACGCGGTCGGGGCGCTCACCGCGACCATGGTCGAAAAGCCCCCAGCCCACGCCTTCTGCACCAACTCGAACGATGCCCGGCCACTGACGTAGAGGCCCAGCCCCTCGACCGGCAGCGCCTCGTCGAGCAGCAGTCGACCGACGACCTTGTCGACCGCGTTGTGCCGGCCGACGTCTTCGCGAACCAACAACACCTGGCCACTGCCGTCGAACGCGGCGGCGGCGTGCACCGCGCCGGTGGCGTCGAACAGGGTCTGGTGGTCGCGCACCAGCTCGGGCATGGCCGCCAGCACGGCGAGGTCGATGGCCGGCGACGGCGACAGCGGCGACAGCCGACCGGCCAGGTCGTCGAGCGACGTCGACCCGCACCAGCCGCACGACGACGTGGTGGTGCCGAGCCTCGGCGTTGGTACCGGCGCGCGTCCGCCGGTGTCGACCGACACCACGTTGAACTCGGTGTCGACCGCCGACCCGGTGCCGCAGTAGCGACACTGCTCGACCGGTGCGCCGGCCAGCAAACCCTCGGTGAAGCAGAACCCGACGGCCAGCTCGAAGTCGTGGCCCGGCGTACGCATGGTCGACGCCACGAGGGTGCCGTCGAGGTGGATCGCCATGGGCTCCTCGACGATCAGCTCGTCGGGCCCGCGGCTGCGCACACCGTCGTCGAACGTAGTGGTGAGCACCGTTTCGGTGCGGCCTCGAGGCACGAGCCGAGGCTATCGGCGGACCGGACGCGCCGGAGGCGCCCCGTAGGGCGCCTCCGGTCGGTACTTCGGATTGCCGGTGAGGGCGACCGAATCAGTAGTCGTCCATACCGCCGCCACCCATGGCGGGGGCGTCTTCGGGCTTGTCGGCGATGACGGCCTCAGTGGTGAGGAAAAGGGCCGCGATCGACGCCGCGTTCTGCAGCGCCGAGCGGGTGACCTTGGCAGCATCGATGATGCCGGCCTTGACCAGGTCCTCGTACTCGCCGGTGGCGGCGTTGAGGCCTTCACCGGCGCCGTCCATGTTGCGCACCCGCTCGACCACGACGCCGCCTTCGAGGCCGGCGTTGGTGGCGATCTGCTTCAGCGGCTCCTCGAGAGCGTGGGCCACGATGCGGGCGCCCACGGCTTCGTCGGCCGACATGTCCTTGGCCGCGTCGAGCACCTTGGCCTGGGCCCGCAGCAAGGTGGTACCGCCACCGGCGACCACACCTTCCTCGATGGCGGCCTTGGTCGTGCTGACCGCGTCCTCGATGCGGTGCTTCTTTTCCTTGAGCTCGACCTCGGTGGCGGCGCCGACCTTGAGCACGGCCACGCCACCGGACAACTTGGCCAGACGCTCTTGCAGCTTCTCGCGGTCGTAGTCGCTGTCGGTGTTCTCGATCTCGGCCTTGATCTGGGCCACGCGACCGTCGACGTCAGCCGACTCGCCGGCCCCTTCGACGATGGTGGTCTCGTCCTTGGTGACGACGACCTTGCGGGCAGAGCCGAGCAGGTCGAGGGTGGTGTTCTCGAGCTTGAGCCCGACCTCTTCGGTGATGACCTGGCCACCGGTGAGGATGGCGATGTCCTGCAGGGTGGCCTTGCGGCGGTCGCCGAAGCCCGGCGCCTTGACGCTGACCGAGTTGAACGTGCCACGGATCTTGTTGACGACGAGGGTGGCGAGGGCCTCGCCCTCGATGTCCTCGGCGATGATCAGCAGGGTGCGGCTCGACTGCATGACCTTCTCGAGCAGCGGCAGCAGGTCGCGCACGGCGGTGATCTTCGAGCCGACGAGCAGGATGTACGGGTTGTCGAGCACCGCTTCCATGCGCTCGGGGTCGGTGACCATGTAGGGAGACACGTAGCCCTTGTCGAAGCGCATGCCCTCGACGAGGTCCATCTCCATGCCGAAGGTCTGCGACTCCTCGACGGTGATGACGCCGTCCTTGCCGACCTTGTCGATGGCCTCGGCGATCATCTCGCCGATCTCGGCGTCAGCGGCCGAGATACCGGCCACCTGAGCGATCTGGCTCTTGTCGTCGACCTCGTTGGCCATGTCCTTGATGGACTGCACGGCGACGACGACGGCGGCCTCGATGCCCTTCTTGATCGACATCGGGTTGGCCCCGGCGGCGACGTTGCGCAGGCCGGCGCCGACCATCGACCACGCCAGCACCGTGGCGGTGGTGGTGCCGTCACCGGCGACATCGTCGGTCTTCTTGGCGACCTCTTTGACCAGCTCGGCGCCAATGCGCTCGAAGGGATCCTCGAGCTCGATCTCCTTGGCGATCGAGACACCGTCGTTGGTGATGGTGGGGGCGCCCCACTTCTTGTCGAGCACCACGTTGCGGCCCTTGGGGCCGAGGGTGACACGAACGGCGTCGGCGAGCGTGTTCATGCCGCGTTCGAGGCCGCGTCGGGCTTCCTCGTCGAATTCGATGATCTTGGCCATGCGGGAGGTCCCTCCGTAGGGTCACAGCCGTCAGGCTGCAGCCGGATTTGTCGCTGCGTCAGGGGTGACGCGGGTTAGCACTCTCAGGTGGAGACTGCTAACAGCAAACCAAAAGCGACGCCCGGCCGCAACCTCAGCCCCGAAAGTTCCTGCGGTCGTCCACCGGTTTTGTCCGCTGATCGGCCACGACCGACTCCTGCCCTCGGCCCGACCGGGCGCTGGCGTAACTTGTGATGGTGGAGGGCCGGGATGCGCACGTGATCGTGATCGGGGCGGGCGTCGCCGGGCTCGGCAGCGCGCTGACGTTGTCGCGTGCCGGACACCAGGTCACTCTGATCGAGCGCGACGCCACGCCGCTGCCGGCCGATCCTGACGCCGCGTTCGAGTGGGACCGTCGGGGTGCCCCGCAGGTGCGCCATTCACACGCCCTGCTGGCCCGGCTGCGCAACCTGTTACGCGACCGCTTCCCCGATGTGTTGGCCGCGCTGCTCGAAGCGGGTGCCACCGAGATCAACTTCACCGAGAACCTGCCTCCCGAGATCACCGACCGTGACGCCCGGCCAGGCGACGACGACCTGGTGGCCATCGCGTGTCGACGCACGACGTTCGAGTGGGTACTGCGCCGGGCGGTGCTGGCCGCCGCCGACGTGACCCTGCTCGACGGCGCGGTGGTCGAGAGCCTGCACACCGCGCCCGGCGATCGAGCGGGCGGCCCGCCGATCGTCACCGGCGTCAACGTGGCGCAGGCCGGCCAGCCCGTCCAGGTGCTGTCGGCCGATCTGGTTGTTGCCGCCGTCGGCCGCCGCTCGGCGATCCCCCGGTTGCTGTCACACATCGGCGTCGACCCGGTGGGCCGGTCCGAAGACACCGGGATCATCTATTTGTCGCGGTTCTACCGGCTGCGGTCCGAGGCCGAGCCGCCGCCCGTCACCGGGCCGATCGGCGGTGATCTCGGCTACCTGAAGTACGCCGTCTTCCAGGGCGACAACCGCACCTTCTCCGTGACGTTCGCGGTCCGCACCCACGACGAAGAGCTCCGGCGGCTGCTGGCCGAGCCCGACGGCTTCGACCGGGCCACCAGGGCGCTGCCGGCGACCGCCGCCTGGGTCGAGCCCGATCGGGCCGAGGCCATCACCGAGGTGCACATCATGGGCGGCCTGCTCAACCGGCGACTGGACTTCATCGACGACGCCAGCCAGCCGATCGTGTTGGGATTCCACGCGGTCGGCGATGCCCACACCTGCACCAACCCGCTCTACGGCCGAGGGTGCTCGCTGGCCATGGTGCAGGCCACGCTGCTGGCCGATGCCTTGGCCGACCACCCCGACGATCCGGTGGCGCGAGCCCAGGCCTACGAGACGGCCAGCGAACACGAAGTGCGCCCCTGGTACAACGCCGCCATCGCCCAGGACCGCCTAACCAGCGAAACTGGGCACGAAAACGGACGCGAAACGGGGCGCAATGATGCCCGGTTTGGGGATTTGATGCGGGATGGGCTGGCGCCGGCGCTGCGCACCGACGCCACCGTGTTCCGGGCGTTTGTCCGGACCTTCAACCTGCTCGATGCCCCCGATGCCCTGGTCACCGACGCCGACATCGTGGGACGGATCCTGGCCGCCTACCAGGAACGAGACCAGCGCCCACCCGAGGTGCCGCTCGGTCCGCCGCGCGCCGAACTGGTCGACCAGCTCACTCCCGCCTGATCAGACCGGCCGGATCAGCCGCCGGCGACGGCCTGCATGATCGA
>JAYUBX010000221.1:0-14971 GCA_043740665.1 Candidatus Neomicrothrix sp. | reverse complement strand
TGGAAAAACAGGTGCTCCACCGGTCCGGTCCACGCCACCAGCGGGGCTGCAGTCGTCGTGGTCGTCGACGCCACCGGCTGCGTGGCTGGCGTCGCGTCGGTCGAGGACGCTTCCGGAGGGGAGCCACTGCACGCGGCCAGCAGCACGATGGCCGCCACGACCACCGCCAGCCGGGCCCGAAGCCCGACCCGCGCCGACGTTCTCTGGAGCTGAGTGCACCCCTGCGGTGCGCCAGGCTCCAGAGAAGTAGCGGTCACGCCGGATCCCAGCCGGCCGGACGCACCCGGGGGATGCCGGTCCACGGCATCTTCTCCATGAAGACCCACGACCGGCGATGGATCGACGTCGGACCCATGCCCTGGATCGCCGCCATGTGCCGCGGGCACGGGTAGCCCTTGTTCAGCTCGAAGTCGTAGCCCGGATAGTTGGGCGCCTCGGCTCGCATGATGCGGTCACGGGTCACCTTGGCCAGGATCGATGCCGCAGCGATCGACAGGCAGGTGGCGTCACCCTTCACGATGCTGCGGGTGTTGCCGGTGCCGACGAAGTCCCACGATCCGTCGATGAGCACCCGGTCGGGCGCGACATCGAGCCCAGTGATGGCCCGCCGGGCCGCCAGCTTCTGGGCGGCCGACATGCCGAGTTCGTCGCATTCGATCTGGCTGGCGTGGCCGACCGACCAGGCCACACACCAGTCGGCGATCCGGTCGAACAGGGCCTCGCGCTCGCGCTCGGTCAGCATCTTGGAATCGCGGATCTTGTAGACCCGCCGGTCGTGAGGCACCACTGCGGCACCCACGCTCAGTGGACCGGCCCACGAACCCCGCCCCACCTCGTCGATGCCCACCACGATCGAGTGACCGGACGCCCAGAGCTCGCGCTCGACGGCCAAGCCGGGCGATCGGGCCTTCAGCGCCTTGCGGAGCCTGGGGGCAGTGACGGTCATTGAGCCGCGACCCTATCGGCCACCTCATTGCTACGGTCGCGTTCGTGAACCTTCCTGCCGTCTTCTCGAGCTCACGGCCGGCGTGGATCCCCGCTGACTGGGCGACTCGCCCTTCGGTGCGGTCGCGAAGCTCCATCGGATCGGCAATGTCGGCTTGGTCGGTGCTGTCGGTCGGGTCGCTGCTCTGTTTCGGCTCGGCCGGATCGGCCTTTTCCATCGGATCCGTCGGCTCGGTGCTGTCAATCGGGTCGTCCGGCTCGGTGTTGTCCATCGGCTCGATGGGCTCGGTACTGTCGATCGGCTCGGCCGGCGGCTTCCTGTCGCTCGGCCATCACCGCCGGCGCACCGCAACGCAACCGGCTGGCGACCAGGCTTCGCCGCTGCGCTCGGTCGAGAGCCGACTTTCGGCCCCAGCGAACAGCAGAGAAAACGCCCGAGGGGGACGCCCACCGGCGTCCCCCTCGATGCGATTCGGTCAAGCAGCTCAGTGAGGCCGTTCGGCTACTTCTGGAACCACATCTCGGTCAGTCGCATGACGCCACCGATGAGTCCTGCCGACGGCGTGCCGTCAGGCATGGTGCCACCGTCGAGACCCATGACGGTGTTGCCGGCACCCATCACCCATGGCTGACGGCTGAGCCACAGGTAGGGCAAGTCGGCGGTCTGGCGTTGCTGGATCGTGGCCCACGCGGCCTGACGGGTGGCCAGGTCATTGCTGGACCGCTGGGTGTTAAGGGCGGCATCGAGGGCCGGATCCTGGTTGCGGGCCATGTTCAGGGCGAGCGGCTGGACGGCGTTGGCCCCGACGAACCAGACGTAGTTACTGTCGGGGTCGGGGGTGCCGAACTGGCGCCACATCTGGGCGGTGTAGTTACCGGTCACCGCGTTGGTGATGTACGCACTCTGCTCGAGGTTCTTGACGCGGACGTCCATGCCGACTTCTTTGAACTGGGCCTGCAGCAACTGGGCCGACTTGATGACAACCGGGTCGGTCGTCGAACCGAGTTCGAAACTGACTGGGCCCTTGTCAGCCACGTAGGCGGCGACCAACTGCTTGGCCTTGTCGACGTCGTACGACGGGTAGTCGGTGTTGGTGTACCACTTCGAGTCGGGGGCGAAGACACTGTCGGCGTTCAGCGACGGGTCGGTGCTGGTCACCGCGTCAAGGGCGGTCTTGTCAATGGCATAGGCCATGGCCTGGCGCACCCGGATGTCGTCCATCGGCGGCTTGGTGGTGTTGATCAGAATCGAGTTGGTGTCGAGCGCTCCGACCGACACCGCCAGCTGCAACTGTCCGGCCTTGGCGGCCGTCGTGAGCTTGGCGATATCTTCGTTGCGGCTGGTGACGGTGAGGTTGATGTCGCCGGTCTGCAGCGCCGAGATGCGAGTGCCCGAATCGGGGATCGGCTTGAAGACGACCTCGTCGAGATGCGGAAGGCCCGAGCGCCAGTAGTTGGCGTTCTTGGTGGCGTCGAAGCTCTGGTCCGGCGTCCAGTTCTTGTACTGGAAGGGCCCGGTGCCGATCGGGATGCGGGACGAATCAGTCTTGCCGCTGTCGAGCTGCGCCGGCGCCGGAACCACGCCAGCCTGACCCGATAGACCGTAGGGGAAAGCCGCCCACGGCTGCTTCATCATCACGCCGAGGGTCAGATCGTCGATGATCTTGGTCGACCCGACATTGGCGAACGCGGCGCCGGTCAGGGGGGCGGCGGCGAACGCATCGATCGACTTCTTCAACGCGGCGGAGTTCAACGGGGCGCCGTTGTGGAACTGCACACCCGACCGCAGCTTGATGTCCCACTCGGTGAAGTCGGCGTTCGGGGTCAACGACTCGGCGAGATAGGGCTGGGCCGTGAAGTTCTGATCGAATCCGACCAACGCGTCCATGACGGTGAGCGCGATCTCGGTGCCCGACGCATCCCAACGATCGACGGTCGGGTTCCAACCGCTGACCTCGGACTCGGTGCCGAAGGTCAGCGTGCCCCCCGATTGGGGAGGACCAGACGGCGTCTTGATGAGGCTCGGCACCGTCGCCGAGCTGCCACCCGACGCGTCGGACGAACTCTTCTTCGACCCACAACCAACCGCGACCAGCGCAACGACCGCGAACAACGCACACGGCCGCACCCAGCGACCCGAACCTGAAAGCATGAAGATCCCCCTAGACGTTCACGAGTAGGCCCACTGTATGCACATCGTGTGCAACAGGCGGGCCGCTCTAGGTTTCGGTGGTGTGTCCGAATTGAGAACCCGTGTGAACGGCGCCAGAAGGACCGACGAAACCAAGGGCGACCCCCTTCCCGTCGGGACCGGTCGCGGTCACAATCGAAGCCATGGTCACTCTCGCCACTCCGGCGCCGAGTTCTGAACATCGAGGAAGTCGGCGGCCGCCGCTGAGCCCCGATCGAGCCGAGCCCATCGCGCCGGGAGCCGCCATCGAGGTGCACACCCACTTCGACGGTCGCTGGGCCCGGGGCTTCGAGGTCATCGCCGTCGTCAACGAGGGCTATCGGGTCAGGCGGCTTTCCGACGGAGTCGAGCTGCCCACCGTGTTCACCTTCGACGACATCCGTCCCCATCGGGATCGCCGCCGCGATACCTGGTGGTACTGACCGCCACCACCAGCGTCTGACTCCTCCCCCCGGTCAGGCGCTGGTGGCGGCCTACCTCGGTCGGGCCAGTGAGATCGGTCGTTCAGGCCGTCAGAGGATCGGTCGGTCGCCGACCCCGGACCCGAGCGCCTCGATGTACTGCTCGATCGGCACCGCCGTCAGGGTGTGGGTCTTCAGCGTGCCGCGAGCGGCCAACGTGGTCGTGATGCGCACCATCACCTGCTCGTCGGGCGTCTCGATGACCGTGGCAAAATCGTACTGACCCAGCAGCGCCCACTGGGTGACGACCCGGGCCCCCATCGATTCGACCTCAACGTTCACCTCGAGGATGCGAGCGGGGTTGTCGCGCACGGTGGCGAAACCGTCGGGCCCCAGGATCGAGAGCATCAGGTAGGTCGGCACGACCCCCAAGGATACCGCCCGGCTCGGGTGGCACGTACGCTCGCCGCATGTCGAGAGAAGTCATCGTCGTTCCCCACACCCACTGGGACCGCGAGTGGTACGAACCCTTCCAGACGTTCCGTCTGCGGCTGGTCGATCTGCTCGATGACCTGTTGCCCCGACTCGACGCCGATCCGGCGTATCGGCACTTCCTGCTCGACGGCCAGATGGCCGTGGTCGACGACTACCTGGCCGTGCGACCCGAGGCCGAGCCGGTGCTCCGTCGCCTCGCCGCATCGGGGCGGCTCTCGATGGGACCGTGGTACATCCTGATGGACGAGTTCCTCGTCTCCGGCGAGACCATGATCCGTGATCTGCAGATGGGGCTCGAGCGGGCCGCGGCGTTCGGCGGGGCCATGCCCGTCGGGTACCTGCCCGACATGTTCGGCCACATCGCCCAGATGCCCCAGCTGCTGCAACAATTCGGCTTCGACCACGCCGTCGTGTGGCGGGGCGTACCCGAAGCCATGCAAACGTCGGCCTTCTGGTGGGAGAGCCCCGACGGTTCGACGGTCCGCACGCAGTACCTGCCCGAGGGCTACAGCAACGGAGCGTCGCTGCCCGACGATGCCAAGGAACTGGTCGGCATGCTCCGCCGTTTCGAAACCACCTACGGGCCTTTGGCCGGTGGCGGCCCCGATGCCGGACCGCTGCTGTGGATGAATGGCACCGATCACCAGATGCCGCGTCCCTGGCTCGGTCGCGTCGTCGCCGAGGCCAACGACATCCAGGACGACTACGAGCTTCGCGTCGCGTCGTTGGCCGACTACCTCACCGCTGCCGCCGCTCACCAGCACCACTTGGGCCAGGAGATCGACCGGGTCACCGGCGAGTTGCGCTCGGGTGCCCGGGCCAACCTGCTGATGGGAGTGGCGTCCAACCGCACCGATGTGCGCCAGTCCAGCATCATCGCCGAACGGTCCCTCGAGCGACTGGCCGAACCGCTCAGCGCACTGTGGCTGACCGCCGATCGCTGGCCCGCCGCCCTGCTGGCCGAGGCCTGGATGCAGATCGTGCTCAACTCGGCCCACGACTCGGTGTGCGCCTGCTCGGTCGACGAGGTGGCGGACGCGGTGCTGCACCGCTACGCCGAGGCACGCCAAATCGGTGACGGCCTCACCAACCGCGCCGTGGCCGCGCTCGCCGGCGCCGTCGGTGGCGATCGTCCGCTCGTCGTCAACGCCTCGTCGCGATCACGTGACGGCCTGGTCGAGCTCACGCTGCCCGGTGAAGGTCCGATCCCCGGCACTCAGCTGCTGCGACAGTTTGCCGGCGAGCGAGTGATCGACGGTCTCACCCGAAGCGAGGCCACCTCGATCGTGCTCGGCGCCATCGACGGGTGGGACGACATCGTCGACGGCAGCGTCGAGGTCGATGCCGACGGCGTGACCGTCGTGCGCTTGGCCCGCGATCCGGCGCGCCGCCACGGCAAGTGGAACGGCCCCGTGCGCGGGCCACTGCTGGCCCTGGCGACCGACGACCCCGATGCTCCGGCTCGATTCGTCTTCACTCGGCCGGCCGGTCGTCGGGTGCTGGTTCGGATCGACGAGGTACCGGGATTCGGCTGGCGGCGCCTGGCCGAGATCGACAACGCCAGGCCGGCCTCGGCTCCGCCACCCGTCGTCGTTGTCGATGGACTGGTCCTCGACAATGGGCTCGTCCAGGTCGCCATCGATCCGACCGACGGCACCTTCGCCATCGACGGCCACCCCGGCTTCGGCCAATTGGTCGATGACGGCGACGAAGGCGACACCTACAACTACTGCCCGCCGGCCGACGACATCGTCGTCGGCCGACCCGTCGCCGTCACCGCCGAGGTGATCGAGCACGGGCCGCTCCGGGCCCAGATCCGCATCCACGCGACCTATCAGTGGCCCGAGCGCGTCGTCGACCATCAGCGGGTCGGTCAGCGCGACGTCGTCGTGGCCACCACGATCGAAGTGCAGGCCGGCGAGCGGCTCGTGCGGGTCAGCCACCAGATCGATAACTCGTGCCGCGACCATCGACTTCGAGCCTGGTTCCCGCTGCCTGAGCCGGCCACCAAATCCCACGCTGAATGTGCCTTCGCCGTCGTCACCCGCGGCATCGAGGCCGAGGGTGGACCCAACGAGCCAGCCCTGCCCACCTACCCCTCGCGTCGTTTCGTGCAGGCCGGCGGGCTCACCGTCGTGCACGAAGGGCTCGCCGAGTACGAGTTGGTCGCCATCAGGTCGGGCGCGGCGACCTCGCTGGCCCTGACCCTGTTGCGGTGTAACGGCATGCTGTCGCAGGGTCCGATGACCAGTCGTCCCCTGCCGGCCGGGCCCATGGTGGCGGTCGAGGGGCCGCAGATGGCGGGGGTCCAGACCATGCGCTACGGCGTGCAGGTCGGCGAGGCCGATCCCTACGCTCTGGTCGACGCCACCTTCCTTCCGCTCATCGTGGCCACGCCCCAGGGCCCCGACTCGTCAACAAATTCGTCAGACGTGGCCGACACCGGATCCGCCCTCACGGTGCGCGGAGCCGAGGTCTCGTCGGTCACTCGCTCGGGTGGGCAGATTCAGGTTCGGGTCTGGAACCCGTCCGACGGGCCGACGACCGTCGCCATCGAAGGAGCGACCGGCTGGCTGGTCGATCTGCGTGGCATCGCCGTCACCCCATTCGAAGGATCGTTCGAACTGGGGCCGTGGCGCATCGCCACCGCCGTCCTGGCCTGAATCAGCCGAACCTCAGACGAGCGAGAGGTATCAGCCGGTGAAGGCGGGGTCGTCTCGACGCCGGCAGCCGGCGGCGCGGTCGAGGTGGTCGAGCCCCCCGTGGTCGTCGTGGTGACGACGGCGGCGGGCGGATCGAAGCGGCCGATGCGGTTAGATTCGGTGAACCAAATGGCGCCATCGGGGCCGGTGGTGAGGTTGGTCGGGCTCGACCCAGCCGGCGTCGCGAATTCGATCAGCGAGGCGCCTGGATCGGCTGCCGACGGATCGATGCGGCCGATCTTACCCGCACCCAACTCGGTGAACCAGATCTTGTTGTCGGCCCCCAGGGCGATGCCGACCGGCCGGTTGTTGGCCCCCGGGACGTCGAACAGCGTGACGGTTCCGCTGGGAGTGATTCGCCCGATCTTGTCGCCGGGGCCGTCGACGGTGAACCACAGGTTGCCGTCGTTGGCTGCCGCGATCCTCGGAAGATCGTTGGTCGACGGTACGTCGAAGGTCGTGATGGCGCCCGACGTCGTGATGCGGCCGATCTTGTTGGCGGCGAACTCGGTGAACCACATGGCCCCATCGGAGCCATTGGTGATGCCCGACGCGCGGACGTCTCCCGCGGCCAAGTCGTACTCGGTGAACCCGTCGGTTGCCGCCTGCGCCGGCAGGGCGACGGTCGCGCCGATCAAGGTTGCCATGGCCACAACTCCGCCGAGGATGATCCGCTTGACGATGCACTGCCCTTCGTCGAGAACCAGCAGTGTTACTTGTCGTGGCCCTCGTCTCGCTGCTTGCCTTTGTCGCGACCCTTGTCACGCTGCTTGCGTTGGGTCTTGCGCTTGGCCTTGCGGCGGGCCTCGCGCTTGGCGGCCTCGGCCTTGCGTTCGGCCGTGTCGGCCACCTGCTTGACCTTGCGATTGGCGGCCTCGTTCACCTTCCGCGACTTCTCCTCGGCCTGCTGCAACGCCGCCTCGATCCGCCGACGGGCATCAGCCTCGACCTCCTCGACTGTGCGACGCGCTTCTTCCTCGGCGGCGATCAACTGCTGCTCGGCTTCGAGGTCGACCATCTCGTTGCGGCGCTGGGCTTCGGCCTCGAGCTCGTTCAGCCGGCGAGACGTATCGAGATCGGCCAACAGCTCGACCTGCAGCTCAGTATCGATGTCCGACTCGAGCACCGCTTCGGTTATTGCCTCTATCTGCTGCGTGGTGGTCAGCTCGTCGAACTGTCCGGGCTCGATGCTGATGGCCGCGTCCTCGAGCTGGTCGAACACCGGGCGCGCGGTCATCGACAGCGTGAAGGTGTTGCGGGCGGCCCGCCGTTGACGTTCACGGCCGAAGGGCTGCACCGATTGGTCGTCGGCTGAGCGCATGGTCCACAGCCGCATGCGACCGATGTCCTTCAGGTAGTGCGACCGCAGGCTGCGAAAGACGAAGTCCTGATCGTCAGCCAGGGCGTCGTGCACGTCGGGGCTGACCACGACGGCGCCCGGGAAGGCCACGTTGACGATGCGACTGGCGAGGTTCACGACCGAGCCGTAGATGTCGCCGTCGCGCTCGAGAACGCGGCCACTGGCCATCCCCACGCGCACATCGGACAGATGCTCGGCCTCGCGGTAGGTGGCGGCCAGATCGAGAGCCAGCTCGGCACCGTTGTGCACCCCGTCGGTCATGAACATGACCTCGTCGCCGATCATCTTCACGACCCGGCCACCGTGAGCCGACACTAGGTCGAAGGCGATGGTCTCGAACTGGCCCACCACCTCGGCCAATTGATGCTCAGGAAGTTCCTGCGTCTGGGCGGTGAAGCCCACCATGTCGGCGAAACCGACGCACACGATCTGGCCCTCGTCGGCGGTGGCCCGCACGATGCGCCGCCGGGCGGCGGCTCCGAGATGTCGTCGCCAGACCAGATCCATGATCCGCGGCATGTGCGGCAGGATCTCCGCGCTGCGCACCGCCGCCAACTGCGCGTCGGCGTCCGAGATATCACCTGCGTCCCGACTGCTGGCCTGGCTGTCGGCGGCGTCGACCAGCGCGGTCGCGATGCGGGCCAGCGAGGATCCGATCACTCGTGACATCTGCAGCGCGACGTCGGCATCGAAGGCGCCGTCCTCGATGAACCGGACGACCTCGCTGAGCATCTCGACGTCGTTGGTGGCGAAGACCCGCTCACCGGGGCGCGGGTCAGGAAAACCCAAGGCCCGCCAGAAGGCACGGAGCTGGCCCGGATCGAGACCGGATCGCTCGGCTACCTCGATCAGATCGAATTCGGGCCGCTCGCCGCCGACCATCTGCTCGAGCGCCAACAGCTCCAGGGTGCCATCCGCTATCGACTGCTCGACCACCTCGACGGGGACACCGAGGGCCAGCACCGTCTGGCGCAACAGGTGGACAGTCGAGTCGGTCACGAGAACGAGGCTCCCGGACTGAGGGCATCGGTGGCCCCGGCGGGGACACCGAGCAGCGCGTCGCCCCGAAGGTCATCGCTGTGCCACGACGGGTCGAGCCCCGGCGCCGTCAACCGGGCCGGCGACTGACCGGGGTGCGGATCGAGCTCCCACAGCAGCGCCGGACGCTCGCCGTGCCAGCGCACCGCGTACGACAGCCGGCCCCACGCCGTCGGCGCTTCGTGGATCTCGAATCCCTGCCCCAGCCACGCCGACGGCAGCACCGAACACAACGCCAAGCCGGTATCGGTGTCGCGCACCAGCAGATCACGAATGAAGCTGAGCACGTCCGCTCCCGTCGCCGAGTGGTGACCGTCGCCACGCGAACCGCCCGAGGTCCGCGGGTGCACGACCTCGGGCCACACATGGGTCGGCGATGCGACCGATCGCACCCATGCCAGCCGTTCGAGGGCCATCGGATCGGCGGCCACCAGGTCGACCGTCGCCTGAGCCAAGGTGCGCTGGGGGCTGAGACCGGCCCGAGCTACCGGATCGGCCAGGGCGACAGCCGACCCGTCTGCCACCTGGTCGGGAACACCACCGATCTGGTCACTGAGCGGTTCACTGAGGTCTTCACGCAGCTGATCACGCGCCGCGGCGGCGAACCGCCGGGCATCAGCAGCGACCTCGGGCTGGCCCACTGCGTCGAGCGCGTCGGCGATCCGCGAAAGGCCCCGGACCGACCACTCGAGATCGCGGCTCGACAGCCGGGCCACCGATCGCCGCGGCGTACAGCGCTTCTCGATCCAGTGGATGGCCTTGGCGATCGGACCCACCAGTTGCTCGATCAGCGCATCGTCGCGGCACAGCCGCCAGTGCTCGGCGAGGGCAGTCAGCGCGGCTCCATTGGCGGCCAACTCGCCGGTCTCGCCGACCAGCGAGCCGTCGAGCGCCTGGCGTTCGCCGATCGTCGCCAGCACCTGCTCGGCTTCGTCATGGAAGCCGAACCGGTCGAGCGCACCCAGCACCGATGTGGCCTCGACCCAGTCGATGGGGCGGCGGGGCCAACCGGCCAAGTCCTCGCCGCCGTGAGCGAGCACCAGCAAGCGGCGGCCCGCCTCGAGCGTCGTCTGCAACGCCGGATCGGGCAACGTGAATCGGGGGCCGCGTCGGGTCTGGACCTGCCACCCGGCCGCAACCTGTTCGGCCGACGGGACCGCGGACGGATACTGCATCGGAGCGAACGTCGACCGACGAGCTCGACCCCGACCGACGGCGGCGGTTGCCCCGAGCGGCAGCACAACCCGAATAATCGCGGTGTGGGCGAGCGGGAAGATCACTGCCGCCTCGCCGTTTCCGTCGGGGGCGACCAGCGGTTCGAAGACCGGTGGGGCCTGACCGCCCAGCACGATCTCGGCGACGGCGCCACGGCGCGCCGCCGCCCTCGCCGGCGGCTTGGCCAGCAACAGCCCGGGCGATCCGTTGACCAGCAGGGTCGAGCCGTCGAGGGCCAGCTTCGTGATCAACGCCGCGCCGACCGGGTTGGCGGGCAGCACCGCAAAGGCGATGGCGAACGGCACCGACGATCGGTTCTCGACCTCGACCACGACGAACGCCTGCCCGAACGGCGAGTCGTTGGTGGCGTGGATGGCGTAGACGCGTTGCACGGCGTCGCCGCCCGGTATCCGCATCACGGTCTCGACCACCGGCGAGTCGTCGACCAGCCGTTGCCGGACACCGGCGTCGGTCGCCGGGGTGTGCCACCGGTCGTCGGCGCCGACCCACCAGTCGAGTGACCAGCCACGGTCGCCGGGCGTCACCAATCCCCGAGGATCGACGATGCCCCGGTCGGCAGTGGCGATGGTGCCGACCATCGTCCAGCTGCGATGGGTGAGGTTCTCGACCGGTCGGCCGACCGGATTCGGGATGAAGTCGGGTCCCTCGAGGTCGGTCTGACGCTCGAGCCAGAAGGGAGCCACGTCAGGCCGGCCGGAACGGTTCGGCGCTGGACGAATCGGCGATCCCGAGCAGTTCATACCCCTGCTCGCGGCCGAGCAGACCCTGATAGGCCTGCGCCGCCGAGCGTCCCTCGTAGAGCACGCCGTAGACCTCGGCGGCGATCGGCATGTCGATGCCGTATTGCTGCGACAGCTCCATCACGACCGAGCTGCTCTTCACCCCTTCGGCCACCATGTGCATCGACTCGATGATCTGCTCGATGGTCTGGCCCTTGCCCAGCTGTTCACCGACGTGACGGTTGCGGCTCTGCGTCGAGATGCAGGTCGCCACCAAGTCACCCATCCCGGCCAACCCGCCAAAGGTCAGGGCATTGCCGCCCATGGCGACGCCCAACCGGGTGAGCTCGGCCAAGCCGCGCGTGATGACGGCGGCGCGCGTGTTGTCACCAGTGCCGAGCCCATCGGCCATGCCCGACGCGATGGCCATCACGTTCTTCAACGCACCGGCCACCTCGCAGCCGATGATGTCGGGGTTGGTGTACACCCGAAAGAGCCGGTTCGAGAACAGAGATTGCAGCTCGTCGGCGATGGTCTCGTCGCTCATGGCCAGCACGGCCGCGGCCGCATCGCCGGCCAGGATCTCCTTGGCCAGGTTGGGACCGGTCAGCACGCCGTAGGGATGGCCGGGCAGCACTTGGTTGATGACCTCGGTCATGCGCAGACGAGATCCCTGTTCGAGGCCCTTGGTCAGACTGACCACCGGCACCCAGGCCCGCAGGTGCTCGGCCACCAGTTCGAGACTCGATCGAAACCCGTGACTGGGCACGCCCATGACCAGTAGATCGGCCTGACGGATCGCATCGGCGAACGAATCGGTGGCCCGCAGATTGGGGTGCAGGTCGTACCCGGCCAGGTAGCGGCTGTTGGTGTGGTGGTCGGATACCTCGGACGCGACCACGGGATCGCGGGCCCACAGCACGGTGGAGGTGTTGTGCGCCAGAAGGTGCGCGACCGTTGTGCCCCACGATCCGGCGCCGATCACCGCTGCGCAGATCTGCATCTCGTCACCCTAGACTTCGCCTGTGTCCAGCCGCTCCGCTGCCGTGCTGCTGCCGGTCAAGGCGTTCGAGCTGGCCAAGCTCCGCCTCGCACCGGCCCTCGACCAGGCCGCACGCGCCGTCTTGGCCCGGGCGATGGCGTCGAATGTGGTCCGCGCCGCCGGTGGCCTGCCGGTCGCGGTGGTCTGCGACGACGACGGGGTGGCCGCATGGGCCGCCGATGTCGGCGCGACGGTGATCTGGCGGCCTGGCCGCGGCCTGAACGCGGCAGTCGCCGACGGGGTCGAGCAGCTGGCCGTCGACGGCTATGACCGCGTCATCGTCGCCCACGCCGATCTGCCCCACGCCCTCGACCTGACCTGGGTGGCCGACTTCGCCGGCATCACGTTGGTGCCCGACCGCCACGACGACGGCACCAACGTGGTGTGCCTGCCGACCACGGCCGGGTTCACCTTCGCCTACGGGCCGGCATCGTTCGCCCGCCATGTGGCCGAGGCCGAGCGCCTGGGCCTGCCCCTGCGGGTCGAGCGCTCGCAACGACTGGGCTGGGACGTCGACCTGCCCGCCGACCTCGCCACTCCCGACTGGCTGGCGTCATGACTGGACTCATCCCATGAGCCTCGATCTGCCCACCCCCGCGATCGCCCTCGCCATCGGCGCCCATCCCGACGACGTCGAGTTCCAGGCTGGGGCCACCCTGGCCAAGTGGGCGGCGCAGGGTTGCGTCGTGCACCATCTGATCCTCACCGACGGATCGAAGGGCACCTGGAACCCCGACGAAGACATCCCTGCGCTGGTCCAGACGCGCAAGGTCGAGCAGCTCTCGGCGGCCAAGGCTCTGGGGGCGTCGGGCCAGGTCATCATGCTGGGCGAGGTCGACGGGCTGCTCGAATCGGGCCCGACCCAACGTGAGCAGGTGGCCTATTGGATCCGGAAGCTGCGCCCGACGGTGGTGCTCGGGCATGACCCGTGGCGCCGCTATCGGCTGCACCCCGATCATCGTCACGCCGGCTGGCTCACCGTCGACGGACTCGTTGCCGCCCGCGACCCCTTTTTCTTTCCCGATCAGGACGTGCCGCACCACCGACCCGACGCGCTGCTGCTGTTCGAGGCCGACGAGCCCGACCACGTCGAGAACGTCACCGGCTTCGAGGCAGCCAAGATCGCCGCGCTGCTCGAGCATCGCAGCCAGTACGTCACCACCATGTACATCACCGACGGCGACACCGGCGAGCAACTGCAGGCCTTCCGCGACCGCATCTTCGATCGGATGCGACGCCGAGGCCAGGTCGAGAACGTCGAATTCGGCGAGGCTTACAAACTGCTCAGCGACATCTAAAACCCCGTTTCGGCGCTGATTTGTTTCGCTGAGCGAGACATTCCGGGGGTCAAAACGCTGGTTTCGGGGCCGGTCGCCGAGACGAGCATGTCGACCATCCGATCCCGCATCTCGACCGTCTCGCGGACCTGGATCTCGAGGTCGACCGACTGGCCCTGCGCCCCGCCGTGAGGCTGGTGGATCAACACCCGAGCGTTGGGCAGCGCGGTGCGAAGTCCAGGGGCGCCGGCGGCGAGCACCACCGCAGCCGCCGACGCCGCCTGGCCCACGCAGGTGGTGGCGATCGGCGGCCGCAGAAAGGCCATGGTGTCGTGGATCGCCAACAGGCCGATCATGTCGCCGCCCGGCGAGTTGATGTACAGGTTGATGGGCTTGTCCGGATCCTCTGATTCGAGGAAGAGCAGTTGGGCCACGATCAGGTTCGTCACCTGGTCGTCGATCGCCGCGGCCAGCAACACGATCCGCTGGCGCGGCAATCGCGAGTAGATGTCATAGGCCCGCTCGCGGCGCGAGCTGGCCTCGATGACGGCGGGAGTCAGCACTCGGTGCCTCCGGTGGTCCTTGTGAACGCAACCAGGTAGTTGCGAGATTCACGGTAGGGGTTGTCCGACAGACGCGCAACCAGTACGTTGCTTTTATGGACCCGGCCACCCCGACCCAACCTCGCGTCGACCAGTCCGTCGACATCGAGGCTTCGCCCGATGACGTGTGGCATGCCCTTACGGACCCGGCCGAGCTCGCCCTCTGGCTCGACGCCGACGTAACCCTCGACCTGGAGCCCGGCGCGGCCGGCCGCGTGGTCGACGCCGACGGCACCGTCCGCCAGGTGCTGGTCACCGAGGTCGAGCCCGGCTACCGCCTGACGTGGCACTGGTGGCAGGACGGCGGCGAGTTCTCGTCGGTCGAGATCACGGCCATCCCCGTAGGCGACGGCACGCGGGTCCGCGTCCGCGAGACGCTCACCAGCGACGGCGGCGGGGTGCAGGTCAGCGCAACGGCCGGCCCGAGCCAGCAGTGGGCCCGCTCACTGGTCGGCCTGCAGACCATCGCGGTGGGCGTCACCGGGTTGACCATGCGAGTAGGCAGCCCCGCACGGTGGTGACGGTCCCCGCCGACGCTCGCGCCGGAGCAATCTTCGCGGCCCTGGCCGATGACACCCGGCGAACCATCCTCGCCACCATCAGTCAACGCCCGTCGGCCACCGCGACCGAACTGAGCGAGGTCGTACCGGTCACGCGTCAGGCGGTGGCGAAACACCTCGGGGTGTTGCGGGATGCCGGTCTGATCGAGGCCGAACGGGTCGGGCGGGAGACGCGCTATCACACCCGCTCAGGGGCGCTGCGGCCGGCCGCGGCGTGGATCGCCGACTCCGACGCCTCGTGGACATCCCAACTCGAGCGGCTCAAGCACCAAGCTCCGTCCGCCCCGTCGAAAGACCGCTAGAAGCACGCCGAGCGCCGACCGATGGAGACCGGCATTCTTGGAGTCGCTGTCAACCTTCGTGCCACCTGGCGCGTTGACCTGATGTGATGTCGCCTCATGCC
>JAYUBX010000220.1:0-4023 GCA_043740665.1 Candidatus Neomicrothrix sp. | reverse complement strand
GCGAGCATGTTGGCGAAGAGCCGCACCGCCAGCGAGAAGGGCCGCACGATGAAGGTCGAGATCAGCTCGATCGGCGTCACCAGGATGTAGAGCGCCTTGGGCACGCCCGGGGGGAAGAGGTTGTTCTTGAAGTAGTGGCCGGGGCCCTGCGCCTTGATGCCGGCACAGATGAAGAACGCCCAGGTGGCCAGGGCCATGATCGCCGGGTTGGCCATGCGGGCGTTGGCCGGCATCTGGAAGCCGGGGATGACCTCGAACAGGTTGCCGAACAGGATGAAGAAGAACAGCGTGGCCAGGAAGGGCAGGTACTTCATGCCGTCCGGCCCAATGGTCTGCATGATGATGCCCTCTTCGATGAAGTTCACCGAGGACTCGGCCAGGTTCTGCGCGCCCTTGGGCACCATCTGCTTCTTGCGCGCCAGCACGAAGAGGATGACGGTGAACAGCACGGCCAACAGGCTCATCAGGGCGATCTTGTTGAACCCGTACCAGGTCTCGGCGGGGCCGAAGGCGTTGGGCCACTCGACCAAGTTCTGGATCGGGGGGAACTTGACTTCGGCCAGCAGTGCGGCGATCACGAGGTCGTCGACTCCTTCTTTCCTGCGATGGGCGAACGTGATGAAGAGGCATAGGGCGAGACCGGCAGCGCCGGCTTCAGACCCGGGAAGGCCAGGGACGCGGAGACATACCGCATCTCCCAGAAGAGCAGACCCAGATGGGTGATGACGATGGTGAGCGCCAGTGGCACCATGGCGACCCAGGGCTGGTTCCGCACCAGCAGCACGGCGGCCAGGATGAGGCCCATCCGTACCAAGAACCCGAACAGCGCGGCACCCATGAGCAAGCCCAGCGAGATGCGGGCCGACCACGACAAGATGGCGGCCGACAGGGTGAAGTTCACCAGGACCAGCCCGATGGCGAACAGCGTCGACAGGGCGCCGTTGACGCCCCAGATCAGGCCGAAGACCAAGACCAGAACCGGCGCGGCGTAGACGGCGCGGCGGGCCATGTCCTTGACGATCTCACCTTCGGGGCCCTTGCCCTCGAAGCGGGTTACGAACGCTTCGCCCACGGAGCATCCTTCTCGTGTTCGTCCATCTCGTAGACGTAGCCGACGTAGATCTTGATGCAGGCACCGATCAGACCGACGACACCGAACACGATGGTGAGCACCGGTAGGGTACCGAACAGATGGTCGAGCCCGAACCCGATGAGGGCCAGGATCAACGGACTCAGCACCAGCTCATAGGAGCCGCTGCTCTTGTGCATCTGTTGGGTGAGTTCGCGCCGTTGCGAAGCTGCCACTCGAGTCATCCTGTGTACGGCCGACAGGCGGCACACGACGTCGTGCACCGCGCTTGTGATTTGAATCTCAAACTAGGCGAGCGTCCCGACCGCTGCAAATTCTCAGCCGCAACGCGACGATGGTGCACGCGACAAGCCAGCACCACTGCCCCAGCCCGGCCCAACGGCCCGGCACGCCACCCTAGATCGCCTCGCTCACCCGCGCCCGGGGGCGGGCCGCCCTAGGTCTGACCCCGACGTCGCCCCGACACACGGGCAGCCCGGGACCAAATACCTTGCAAGACATGAACGAGAGGAATACCGCCAGGCTCGCAAGCGCCGAGGTGCGCCTTGTCGGTGCGGCTGGGCGCTGACAATGCTCATCGTTGTCGACGAGAGCCCGAGCGGGAGGTCGTACCTTGTGGCGCGAGCACCAAGACAGGGAAGATCGGCGCGTCCTCGCACGCTTCCTCTCGGCTCGGCCGCCAGTCCCAGCCGAGATGCGCTACACACACGATGACCTCGGGATGAACCTCTGCTCTGGCTCCCGGAACCATCCCCCCAAAGCGCAAAACCCGGCTTCTCACCGTCCGGAGAGAAACCGGGTCCACTTCCGTGGGCTACTGCCCCCAGCCCCGCCGAGGGTAGACCGTCAGAGGTTCGCCGGCTCGTCCGTTTGCCGCCGGCCCTGGGCAGGCGCCAGCCCTGAGCCCGCGGCTCAGGGGGTGGGGTCCTCCATCGTGGCCATCACGCCGTCGATCTCGTCGGGGGTGCTCGCCGCCGAGTCACCCTTGGCCCGGCGGGCCCGGCGATTGCCGGGATGCAGCAGCGTGTAGAGCGCCAAGGCGAGCGCGGCGATGCCGATGGGCACGATGCCGTCACCGATGTTGGCGTAGGTGGGATACAGCACGAAACCCGAGAGCAGCGCGGTCCATGCCCACAGGATGAAGACGCTGCGCCGGTGGCCGTGACCCATGCGCATCAGTCGGTGATGCAGATGATCCTTGTCGGCGGTGGTCAATCCACTGCGCGAGTGGGCCCGGCGGATGATCGCCCATGCGGTGTCGAGGATCGGCACCCCCAGGATCACCAGCGGGATCAGGATGGGCGAGAAGAAGAAGAACGTCTGCCCGCTGACCGGCTGGGTGGTGCGGCCGCCGACGACCATGGTCGACGCGGCCATGAGCAGACCCAGCAGCAGCGCACCGCCGTCGCCCATGAAGATCTTGGCCGGGTGCACGTTCCACGGCAGGAAGCCCACGCACATGCCCAGGGTGATCACGGCGATGAGCGGGCCGATGTTGCCGTCAGGCAGCACCCCCTTGTCGACCAGGTTGATGGCGTAGAGGAAGAACGTCGCCGCCGCGATCGCCACGATGCCGCCCGCCAGCCCGTCGAGGCCGTCGATGATGTTGATGGCGTTGGTCATCCCCAGCACCCACACCACGCTGAGCAGGTACGACCAGTTGGGGTCAAGGATGAAGGTGCTCACGAACGGGATCCGCAGCGACAAGATGCTGATGCCGGCGAAGATCAGCACGCTGGCCGCCAGCACGATGCCCGACACCTTGGCCGGGGCCGAGACCTCGCGGAGATCGTCGACGGTGCCGACAGCCAGGATGATGACCGCGGCGATGGCCAGACCGAGCGGTTCGGTGTTGCTGTCGAAAACCGAATCGAAGGCGTGCATCTGCCAGGCGACGATCAGGCCGACGAGGAACCCCACCAGCATCGCCGCGCCCCCGAAGGTGGGGGTCGGCCGGGCGTGCACCCGGCGCTCGTCGGGCTTGACGACGGCACCGACGCGCACCGCCACTCGGCGGGCGATCGGGATGCAGACGAACGTCGTGACGGCGACGACCGCCAGCACCACCGCGTAGGCGGTGATGCTGGGCATTACGGGTAGGGCGTGAACTTGGAGCAGAGAGTGACGACGTCGTCGTGCACCGCGGCCAGTTCGGTGTCGTCGTCCCGATGGCGGAGGGCTCGGGCGATCAGGGCGGCGATACCCGCCATGTCGGGCTCGGTCATGCCCTGGGTGGTGATCGACGCGGTGCCGATGCGCAGGCCACTGGTGACGAACGGGCTGCGGGGATCGTCGGGGATGGTGTTGCGATTGAGGGTAATGCCCGCCTGGTCGAGCACGGTCTGGGCCAGCTTGCCGGTCAGGTCGGCGTCGAACGAACGCAGGTCGACCAACATCAGATGGTTGTCGGTGCCGCCGGACACGAGGCGGAAGCCCTCGGTGGCCAGCGCCCGAGCCAGGGCATCGGCGTTGGCCACGATCTGGGCGGCATAGGCACGGAACGACGGGTGGGCGGCCTCGCGGAACGCCACGGCCTTGGCCGCGATGACGTGCTCGAGGGGTCCGCCCTGCAGGCCGGGGAACATGGCCTTGTCGATGGCCGGTCCGAACTCGGCCCGACTGAGCACGCACCCGCCGCGGGGGCCGCGCAACGTCTTGTGGGTGGTGAAGGTCACGACATCGGCATACGGCACCGGGTTGGGATGCACGCCACCGGCGATGAGCCCGGCGATGTGGGCGGCATCGAACATCAGCAGCGCACCGACCTCGTCGGCGATCTCGCGAAGCACGGCCGGGTCGATGATGCGCGGGTAGGCCGTGGCCCCGGCGATGATCATCTTGGGTCGCTCGGCCCGAGCCAGATCGCGGACCTGGTCGTAGTCGATCCGCTCGTCGCTCGGAGTGACGCCGTAGGCCACGAAGTCGTAGAGCCG
>JAYUBX010000219.1:0-1874 GCA_043740665.1 Candidatus Neomicrothrix sp. | reverse complement strand
CTCCGCCGTTCCATGGCAATCGGGTCCCTGGCGCCGGCCACTGACCGTGCAACGGCCTCGGCGAAGGCCGATGGAGTGTCGGCCACCACGATCTGGTCGGTCGCCAGCCACCGGATGCCGGGAAGCCCGGTGGACACCACAGGGCGTCCGGCTGCCAGGTATTCCAAAGCCTTGAGCGGGAAACTCGAACGATTGAACTCGGTGTCGGCGTAAGGAACGAGTCCGACGTCGACATGTCCGAGATACGCCGGAATCTGGTCGAAAGGACGAGAACCCACCCACGCGACGTGTGGGCAGGCACACAGTGCCGCCATCCGTTCCGGCTCGAAGCCGGGCACACAGGGACCAACCATGAGCAGTGACATCCCGCTGGCGGCTACTCCTTCGAGCAGGGACAGATCCGTTCTCGCATTGAGGTGGCCGACGAAGCCTGCCACGGGTGCAGGGAGACGAACATCCGGGGCGACCGGCACCACATCAGTCAGAGCCATCGTCTCCGCATCGCAGCCGTTCGGGAAGAACCGGGCATCGAGTCCTTCGGCGCGGAACCGCTCCACGGCTCGTTCACTCACGGCGATCACGAGGTCCGACCGCGCCGCGATCCGTCGGTCCCCGGCCACGAGCCGGGCGCGGTTCATCCGCCACAGATCGGCGGCTGATGCCGGATCGTCGGTCCACCAGTAGACCTTCCGGGCGTCGGGGCACGCGTCGAAGACGTCGAGGAACGGCCAGGCACTGATGATCGCCGCGGGGGTCGCTCCGAGCCGGCGAACGGCATGGACGATAGCCCTCCGCACGAGCACCTCCGTCGAGCGCACCACTGGCGCCGACAGCGGTTTCGGCGCGACGACCGGCGTGAGTTGAGCGAGCGAGTCGCCGATCAGCCGCAGTCGCGGATGCTCGAGCATCGCAGCCAGTTCGGGGCGGCGGCGAGGCGTCAGATGTGACACCGGCGGGTCCACGTACAGCACCCGCGCGTGAGACGCGAGATGCTCTGCCAGATGCACGTCGTGCATCTTCTTCTCACCGCGGAAGTGATTGCCGCCACAGATCACCACCAGGTCGTCACTACTCCAGCTCACAGGCACGAGCACCTCATCACACCGTGATCACCGGTCGGGCGTGCCCGAGCGAAGCGGGCACCGCAGTCGCACTGCAACTCCTCGTTCAGCGGGCGCCCGCAAGTACAGACCCATCCGGTCCGGCGCGCCGGATTCCCCCGGACGAGGGCATGAGGCGCCACGTCGCGTGTGACGACGGCGCCGGCGGCGACGAACGCGTACGCCCCGATCGTCACGCCGCACACGATCGTTGCATTTGCCCCGATCGTCGCGCCTGTCTGCACGAGCGTCGGCAAGAACTCGGCACGGCCCTTCTTGACGTGGGCCCGCGGATTGAAATCGTTGGTGAACACGACTGCCGGCCCGACGAACACATGGTCCTCGATCGTCACGCCATCCCAAATGAGCACGCCGTTCTTCACCGTTACACCATTGCCGATTACGGCTCCGCCCTCGACGAATGCGTGATCGCCGATATTGCACCCTGTCCCGATCACTGCACCCGCCAGCACGTGCGCGAACGCCCAGACCCGCGTTCCTGCTCCCACCATGACGCTCTCGCACCGGCCGTCGGGGTGAACGAAGACGGAGTCGTCCGTCATCCGACAGCCCCGAGCAGGACTTCGCACACCCGCGCCTGGGCGTCGTAGGTGATGTGCGGATGGATCGGCAACGAGATGATCGTCCTGCTCGCCGCTTCTGCGACGGGGAAGTCTCCGGGACCGTGGCCGAGCCACGAGAACGCGTCGGTCAGATGAAGTGGCAGCGGATAGTGAATCGATGCCGCGATCCCCGATTCGTGCAACTGGGCCA
>JAYUBX010000218.1:0-2432 GCA_043740665.1 Candidatus Neomicrothrix sp. | reverse complement strand
CGCCTTCGCCGATCGACGCCCGCCGATCTTCAGGGGAATCTGACCCCGTCGAGACGGCGTCGGCCCGGCTCGGTGTCCGTCGAAACCAGTGGTCGGACTAGCGCCCGGTGCCCTTGGCCGATCCGGCGGTGCGCTCGCCCGACCCGGGTTGTACCAGGCACCCGGTCACGTGGCGGATGCCATTGCCCCAGCTGGTCTGATCGGGCAGCAGGTAGCCGATCTGGAAGCTCGACGTCTCGTAGGCCTGGCCGACGTAGGCCGCCCACAGCGGCGGGCAACCCTTCTTGGCTCCGGCCTCGAGGAACTGCTGGCCGGGGTAGTCCTTGCCGGTGAACTCGAGGATGGCGAACACCTCGTTCTGGTGCGGCAGCGAGCAGTCGACCTTGAGATAGATCGTGGGCGCCTTGTCGGCGGTGCGGACGTCGAAGCAATCGCCGACCACCGGGACGTAGAACGAGATCTGCTTGCCTGCGCTGAGTGGCGCCTCGGTGGTGGTGGTGGTGTCGGGCACGACCGTGGTGGTCGTGCTCGCCGGGCCGGCCGGGTTGCCCGAGCAGCCGGCCAGAGCCATCACGGTGACGCACGAAACCAGCAGCACCGCGAGGGCGACGCGCCCTCGACCGGTGGGCCGCGACGCCACCTCAGTACGCGCCGGGCAGCAAGCGGGTGATGTTCTCGAAGGTGGCGTAGAGGGCGACGGCGAAGAGCGGGAGCGCCACGGCGTAGGGCACGATGCGCCACCAGCGGTGCAGGCGTCGGTGGGCCAGGTACCACGCGGCGAACCAGATGGCCAGGGCCAGCAACGCCCAGAGCAGTGACGGCATGCGGGCCGACCGATCGCCGCCGGCCAGCTCTTCGCCCGCCAGGGCCCCCTCGTCGACGTTCTTGACCTCGCCGGGGGTCACGGTGGTGGGGGCCGGATTGCCGACCAGCTTGGCTTCGACCACGATGCGTTGTTGGGCGCTGTACTTCGGGTTGCAGGCCATCAGGGTGAGCCGGTTGTCGCCCTTGTCGGCCAGGATCTCGACGGCCTTCGGCGTCACGATGCGGTGGCCGAGGGGCGCGCCGCCGGGGGTACTCGGGTCTTGGGGCATGACCTCGTAGGTGAAGGTGCCCTGCAGCGTGACGATGGTGATCTGGTCGCCCGGCTCGAGCTCGTCGATGCGGTTGAACGGCGCCTTGTAGGTCGTGCGATGGCCGGCCACCGCCGCATTGCCGGCCTGACCGGGCAGCGGGGTGCCGCTGAAGTGCCCGGGGCCTTCCTTGAGGTACTTCAGATCGGTGCCCTCGACCATGTAGAAGTCGGCGCCGATGCGCGGGATCGTGATCTGGCCGATGGGCTTGCCAGGTTCGGGCGGTGCGCCGGTGGCGGCGCCCGGGGTCGGCGGGGCGATGGTGGCCGGTGTGGTGTCGCTGGGCCGCGTGTCGTCGGGCAGGGTGTCGGCCGTGGTGCCGGTGTCGCCCGCCTGGGCCTGAGCGGCCTTGAACTGACGGCCGAGATCGTTCTGCGCCTGGGCGGTGTGGATGCCCGTTCCCCACAGTTGGTAGACGACGAACAGCAGAATCACGATCCCGGCGCGAATCATGAATCGACCGACCGCGCCGAGCCCTCGTGCGAATGTCACGCCGGAACGATAGTGAGTCGCCGTGCTCTGACCCATTCACCTTCGATTCAGCAACGATCCACCAACGATTTGTCGGCCGGTTGTGTGACGCTTGTCGGGACGAAAGGGGGCACCGAGGGCCCGCCCACCTTGGTCGCCCTGGTACGCCACCAGTACCCTCGGGTACTGCCATGGAGCCCGTCGTCCACCTTCGCTCCGCCGTTTCGCTCCTCGGCCGATTTCCGGCCCTCGCCGGTGTCGACCTCGACGTCGACCGGGGCGAGATCGTGCTGCTGCAAGGCCCCAACGGGGCGGGCAAGACCACGTTGCTGCGCACCCTGGCGGGGCTGTTGCCGGTGGTGTCGGGCACGGCCGTGGTGTTGGGCCACGACCTGGTGCGCGACCGGCGCTCGGTGCGGCGCCAGGTCGGTCTGCTCAGCCATTCGACCATGCTGTACGACGAGCTGACCGTGGCCGACAACGTGCGCTTCTGGGCCCGGGCCGCTCGCAGCGCACCGGCCGATGCCGAGGCGGCCCTCGTCGCCCTCGGCCTCGATGGTCGCTTGCGTGACGTGGCGGTGGACCGCCTCTCGACCGGCCAGCGTCGCCGCGCCTCGATCGCGACCATGGTCGCCCGGCGGCCGGAGCTGTGGCTGCTCGACGAGCCCCACGCCGGCCTCGACGTCGAGGCCCGCGACATCCTCGACGGGCTCGTGCGGCAGGCGGCGGCGTCGGGCGCAACCGTCATCGTGGCGTCCCACGAGCTCGAGCGGGCTCATGCCCTGGCCGGCCGGTCGGTCGCCATGGTCGGCGGCGTGGTCGCCGACG
>JAYUBX010000217.1:0-1852 GCA_043740665.1 Candidatus Neomicrothrix sp. | reverse complement strand
CACTTCACCTCGCAGAGCGTTGTGGTCAGCGACGGCCGACCGATGCAGCCGGCACCGCAGGGCATCGCGCCGCCCATCTCGTCGGATCCGCCGTTCCATCAGGGCGCTCGTCGTCTGCTGCTGCCTGCCTTCTCGCCCAAGGCGATCGAACCGCTTGAGCAGTTCACCCGCGACTACTGCAACAAGCTGCTCGACGCCCTTGCCGATCGTGACGTCATCGACGGGGCCCTCGACTACGCCCAGAACATCCCGGTGCTGGTCATCGCCAAGATGTTGGGTTTCCCCGCCGAGGACGCCGACCAGTTCCGCATGTTCGTGAAGGACGTGCTCGAAGGGGTCGACCTGCCGATGGAGCAGCGCTTCGAGAACTTCATGAAGCTCGACGCCTACCTGACCGCGCAGGTCGAGGATCACATCGAGCACCCCCGCGACGACCTCACCTCGTACCTGCTGCAGGCCGAGATGGACGGCGAGCCGCTCAACATGGAACACGTCGGAGGCACCATCGCGCTGCTGCTGATCGCCGGCATCGACACCACGTGGAGCGCCATCGGCGCGTCGCTGTGGCATCTGGCCAACACGCCGTCGGATCGCGAGCGGCTCGTGGCCGAACCCGAGCTCATGCCGTTCGCCATCGAGGAGTTCCTGCGGGCCTATGCCCCGGTCACCATGGCTCGCCTGGTGAAGGACGACTTCGAGTTCAACGGCTGCCCCATGCGCAAGGACGACTGGGTGCTGCTGCCCTTCCCGGCGGCCAACCGTGACCCCGAGTTCTTCGACCGGGCCGACGAGGTCATCATCGACCGAGCCGAGAACCGCCACGCCGCCTTCGGGCTGGGCATCCACCGCTGCGCCGGGTCCAACCTGGCCCGCATGGAGATGCGCGTCGCCCTCGAGGTGTGGCTCGAGCGCTATCCGACCTTCGAACTGGCCGACCCCGACGCCGTCCGCTGGTCCGGCGGCCAGGTCCGCGGTCCCCGCACCCTCCCCATCAAGGTCTCCTGACCAAACCGGGCATCCTTGCAGGCCGTTTTGCGTCCGTTTTGGTGCCCGGTTTCCGGATGGGTCAGGCCTGGTAGAGGCTGAGCGTCACGTCGATGTTGCCGCGGGTGGCGTTCGAGTAGGGGCACACCTCGTGGGCACGGGCCAGCAGGCCTTCGGCCACCGTCCGATCGACGCCGTCGATCTCGGCGACAATCTCGGCGGTCAACCCGAAGCCACCCTTGCCGTCGGGCCCGATGCCGACCTTCACGGTGACCGCCGACTCGGACACGTCAACCTTGGCTTCACGCGCCACGAGCTTGAGCGCCGAATGGAAACACCCGGCGTACCCGGTGGCAAAGAGCTGCTCGGGGTTGGTGCCCTCGCCGCCGGGGCCACCCATCTCCTTCGGGATCACGAGCTGCACGTCGACGTGACCGTCCGACGATGCCGCCCGTCCCTCTCGTCCACCCCATGCAGTTGCTTCGGCGGTGTACAGCACGTCCATGTCGAGCTCCTCGGTTGATCGGTCGGGTCAGGTGCGTTCAAAGAAGGGGAGGTTGCGACCATCGGGCAGGCCATGCCACTGGACACGCACCGACTGGCCGACGGCGACGTCGTCGGGGTCGCTGCCGACGATATTGGTCATGAGCCGAGCACCCTCGGGCAGATCGACCAACGCCACCACATAGGGACCGGCGGCCTCGTCGCGACCGGGTCCGGCTCGGTGCTGGACGCTGATGGCGTAGACGGTGCCGGTGCCGGCCGCGGCGCGCCACTCGAGGTCGTCACCGAGGCAGGTCGGGCAGACGTCTCGGGGATAGAACACAACGGCGTCGCACGGCACACACCACTGCAACAGCAGCCGGTG
>JAYUBX010000216.1:0-1994 GCA_043740665.1 Candidatus Neomicrothrix sp. | reverse complement strand
GCTCGGTCCGGGGTATGAGACGGAACCGGCTGGACCCTTCCGGCCGCTCTGAGGGGAAGTCATGTACATCGGAATCGGCACACTATTGCTGGTGCTCATCATCGTGGTCGTGGTCATGGCCTTGCGTCGGGCCTGACATATTCCAACAGTCCGAGGGCTCGGCGGCGGGTAGCGCCAACCGGCGTAGAGGTGGATGTGACGACACACATTGAGGCAACCAACCATGGCGCGGAACGTCGACGGCTGGTGACCGCTGGGAGTATCGGCGTGGTGGCCGGCGCCGCCACTTCGTTCGTTGTCCCGTGGCAGCTCGCAATGCTCCTCTGGTGGGACATCGTCGCCGCTGTCCTCTTGACCTGGATCTGGATCTCGATCGCCACGCGAAGCGGTAAAGCGACCAAAGCGGAGGCGCCGACCCGCGACGACGACAGTCGAGCGACTGGCCGCCCCCTCGGCCGCCACGGCTCTCGTGACTTCTCCGGCCTCGCCAGGGTGAGCACCCTGCATCACTGGCACCTCGAACGTCGAAGCGGTCGTGGAAGCGGCGGGACGGGCTTGGTTCTCGGCGGGGGGCAATGCGGGTACGGAAGACCGGTGGGCTCTCGAGAACGCGTTTCGCGCGGCGCAGGCCGGTACGAGATTGGCCCCGTCATCGGTCAAGGAGGCATGGGCCGGGTCCACCTGGCTCTGGACACCCGCCTCTCGCGTGACGTTGCGATCAAAGTCCTTCGCCTCGGCATTGCTGAGGACCCAGAACACCGGGCTCGATTCGAACGCGAAGCGTTGCTCACCGCCCGCATCAACCACCCCAACGTCGTCACCGTCTACGACGTCGGGGACGAGGACGGCGACCTGTACCTCGTCATGGAGCTCTTGCCCGGCCGCACCCTGGCCGACGAGATCCAGCTCGGGCTGGTCACCGCTGCACGGGCCCGCAACCTCGCCGTCGAGTTACTCGCGGGCCTCGGTGCGGCCCACGACCAGGGGGTGCTGCATCGCGACATCAAACCGGGCAACATCCTCCTCACCGCCGCTGGATCAGCCAAGCTTGCGGACTTCGGCATCGCCAAGCTGCGGGACGCGCTCGATCTGACCGACGCCGGCCTGCTCCTCGGTACCGCCCACTACTTGCCTCCAGAGCGATGGGACGGCCTTCCTGCCAGCGAATCGGGCGACCTCTACTCCCTTGCGGCCGTGCTGTACGAGGCGCTCACGGGGCGGCCAGCGTTCGACGGTGAAACCCCGGCCGAGCTCGCTCGGGCCGTCGCCACCTCGAACCCACCGCCGATCGACGACCTGCGAGCCGGGGTCGACCCGCTTCTGGTGGCCGCCCTCGATCGGGCGATGAGCCACGACCTGGCCGAACGCTTCGCCACGGCCGCCGACATGGCCGCCGCCATCATCGGCCACCACCTGGCGGTCCCGGCGACTGTTCCACTCCAACTGCCTGATACCACTCGCCTCGGCGGACCGACAGCCTCGCCGACGACGCATCTGCCCCCGCAGACCGCACGGCTGGCAACCGCCTCAACTCTACCCGAAGTTCGACGTCGTGCGCCGGTGCGTCGACGGGCACGCCGGCATCGGTTGGCCATGGCGGTGGCCGCGGTCGTGGTGGTCGCCGGTGCGCTCCTCGCGCTCGTCGCCTCCCGTGGGCCCTCTCATCCGACCGAAGTGCCTGCGACGAGATCGACCACCCCCGTCTCGGTCGCGTCGCCATCGACTTCGGCCGTCTCACCGACGACAACGCTGCCAGCGACACCGCCGACCACCCTGGCACGCCCCCATCGGGGCCACGGCAAGGGCGCTGGGGGTTAGGAGCGGCGTGTGGGTGCCGGAAACTCGATCGGCCCTTTCATGCGGGCCTCGCGGGGTGGCCGGCCGTAGCCTCGCCTGCTCATGTCTTCCCGCCCTGCCACCCCTCTGAGTTCCGCTCTTGGTGCCTTCGTCTACCGCCTGTTCGTCGCCATCGTCGAGTTGATAATCGTCCGCGG
>JAYUBX010000215.1:0-2594 GCA_043740665.1 Candidatus Neomicrothrix sp. | reverse complement strand
CCATGACACTCAACGTCGACCGGTTCCGGTTCCGGTTCCTGATCCGAGACAACGCCACCGTGTTCGTCGCCGCCTTCGACGAGATCTTCACCACGAACCGGCTCGACGTGATCCACACGCGACCCGGAGCGCCCCGGGCCAACGCCACCGCTGAACGCTTCGTGCGCACCGCCCGAACCGAACTGCTGGACCGCACCCCGATCTGGAACGAACGTCAACTCCGAGTACTGCTCGTCGAGTACCTCGAGCACTACAACGGCCACCGGCCCCACCGCGGCATCAACCAGAACTCCCCCACCAACATCGACGAGGACCCGGCCGAACCTGCCTCTATCGACCGGATCCGCCGGCGACGGACCCTCGGTGGACTCATCAACGAATACCACCACGCCGCCTGACCGACGGCGCAACGAGAACTCCGCCACGCCCGCTCCGGCTGCTTCGTCGCGCCTCGACACCGAACCCCGCCATGATCGCGAGCCCAAATGCCCCCCGATCGCGTTTCCGGCACCTACAGGCTGTACCGCTCGACAGCCCGGGCCGCCCCCCTGGTGCTCTACTTGCACGGTGGCGGCTGGGTGATCGGGGACCTCGACACCCACGACCGAGCCTGTCGCCGCTTGGCCGCCTCCTCGGGTGCGTCGGTGATGGCGCTCGACTATCGCCGAGCACCGGAACATCCGTGGCCTGCGGCGGTCGATGACGCGGTAGCCGCGTTGAGATGGATCGCGTCGCGTCCGCCCGAGCTCGAACCCCAGCCAACGGCCGTGGCGATCGCGGGTGACAGCGCCGGAGGTACCACTGCCGCCCTCGCCTGCCTGCGGGCTCGTGACGAGGCGCCGGAGCTGGCGCCGAGCTTGCAGATCTTGATCTACGCCAACGCCGATCTCACGAACTCGGGGGAGTCGATGGAACAGAAGGGACACGGCTTCGGTCTCGATGTGGCCGACATCGAGTGGTTCAACGCTCAGTGGGTTCCGGACCCGGCGATGCTCTCCGATCGCCGCGTCAGTCCGCTCCATGAGCCTGACCTCTCTGGACTACCGGCGGCGATCGTGGTCACCTGCGAACACGATCCATTGCGTGATCAGGGTGAGGCCTACGCCCGACGGCTTGCCCAATCCGGAGTGCCGACCACCTTGCGCCAAGAGCCGGGCATGGTGCACAACTTCCTGCTGTGGGACACCATCTCACCGGCGTGCGCTGCGGCTGCGGCTGCGGACCGCATCGCGGCTGACATCCACACTGCGCTCGGGCCACACGACAACCCGCCACCGACGATCTAACCTGCGACACCGCCTCGACGAGGGCCACTCAGGGCCAACGTCACATCCACCGGCCACGCCGAACCCACCCGACTCGGCTCCGCCAGGCGAGCTGCTTGTCGATGCTTCTCGAAAAGTGTCGGAGGGGGAACTTGTACCTTAACCCCACGGGCTTTCCGCCCCTCGACGTACTTGGTGGCCGCCTGACGTCGGGTCCAGGTCGCTCATCCGTTGTGGTCGTCGAGGTTCCTGAGGCGCTCGACCGCAGCGATGAGTGGCGGCAGATCGTGCTCGACAGTGGCCGCAACGATCGCGTGGTCGGTGTCGAAGTAGCGGTGCGCCAAGTGGTCCCTCATCCCGGCCACGTCCTGCCAAGGAATCGCTGGCTCGCTCGCCAGCGCATCGGGGTCGATGTCCTTCACTGCCTCACCGATTTCGATGAGGCGCACCCGGACGGCGTCGAAGATCAGGCCGTCGGCCAGCGTGCCACGCTCCAGATGGGACCGGATCGCGGCGGCCGCGGCTAGCACGTCTTCGAGTCGCTGGGTGTCGTCTCTCACAGCGGGACCGCCTCTGCGAGAACCTGCGATGCAAGCCCGGACTTCAGGTTCGCGGCGGGGACGACGTCAACCGCTCGCCCCAGCAACTCGCCGATCTCGCGCTCCAGGCCGATAAGCCCGATGAGGCCCACATCGCCGGCGAGATCGACGAGGAGGTCAACGTCGCTGGACTCGGTGTCACCACCACGGGCGACACTTCCGAACACCCGCACGTTCAGCGCGCCGCGACGCGACGCCGCGTCAATGATCGCCCGACGGTGATGACGCAGGCTCCGGCCCAGCCGAGTATCAGGCAGACCCCGCTTGAGACCTGGCTGGGCGACCAAGTCCACCCGCAGCTGATGGCCTGACGCTGCGACCAGCTTGGCCAACATCGATAGCCCCGGTTCCCGACGGCCGCTCTCGTACGCGCTGATGACCGGCTGCGACACCCGCGCCCGGCGAGCCAAATCGGCCTGGGACAAGCCGGACCGCCGGCGGGATTCCCGAATCAACGCCCCGGCATCTTCAGACATGGCGGTAGCTTATAGCGGATCGTCTATGCGCACAACGGATGGCCCTCGGCGAGAGTGCACCACCCCAATCGAGTTCAAAGGATCATGACCGAACCGCCACCCAGGCGGCCTAATCCCACACCCAACCAGTCACCGGATCACGCGGCAGTCCGACATGATCCACACCCCACCCGGAGCGCCACGCGCCAACGCCACCACCGAACGTTTCGTGCGCACCGCCCGAACCGAACTCCTCGACCACACCCTGATCTGGA
>JAYUBX010000214.1:0-2398 GCA_043740665.1 Candidatus Neomicrothrix sp. | reverse complement strand
CCACCGGCGTACTTCGGATACAACGAGTCGAACCCGTCATCGTTGAAGTTGTGGATCACCTCGCGGACCCTGTCCTTCGACGTGAACGCCACCGTCGCGATCTGCGCGACGTCCATCCCCTGCGCCGAGAGCAACACCATCTGCGCTCGCCGCCACGTCACCACCGACCCTGACGACCGTCGCACGATCCTCAACAACCGGTTGCCCTCGTCGTTCGAGATCTCCCGAACATTCAGCTTCTCGCTCATCCACCGATCAAAACAGACCAGCCCGCCCGAGTGGTGGACGCGACACGCAAACGTTGGCTGCTACGGCACTAGCCTGACCCGGCTGGCCGGCCGGTCCGGGGTGAGCAAGGGCATGCTCGTGCAGATCGAGCAGAACCGCACCAACCCGAGCATCGGCACGCTGTGTCGCATCTCCGAGGCGTTCGGGGTGTCGCTGGCGGCCATGGTCGAGCTGGGTCAGTCCCCGTCGGTGCGCATCGTGGGCGACGCCGACGCGGTCGAGTTGTGGACGGGTGAGCCCGGCAGCGTGGGTCGGCTGCTGGTCGGCACCGACCGCCGTGAGCACATCGAGCTGTGGGATTGGCGGCTGACGCCGGGCGACTCGTATCCGTCGCAGGACCATGAGCCCGGCACCCGAGAGATGCTGCACGTGCACGAGGGCGCGCTCACCCTCTCTGTCGACGGCACCGACTATGTCGTGCCCACCGGCTCGTCGGTGTTGTTCGATGCTGATCGGTCGCACGGTTACGCCAACCGTGGACGCAAGGTGCTGCGGTTCACACTGGTGGTGTCGGCGCCCGCGGTGCAGCACGACCGCCGCGACGGCCCGGCCCACGGCGCCTGATCACCGGGCTGCCCCACCGTTTCTGACGGGCCGTCAGTTCCGCTCTACCATCGTCGGGCACACCGATCTCAGGGGGATACTGATGGACGCGAACGACTTGGTCGAGCTCGAAGGCATCAAGCGGGTCAAATACCGCTACATGCGTACTCTCGACCAGAAGCTGTGGGACGAGATGGCGACGTGCTTCACCGACGACGCCGTCGCCGCCTACAGCGGTGGCAAGTACACCTACGAGGGCAAGGCCGCCATCCTCGAGTTCCTGTCGACGTCGATGGGGGCCGAGACCTTCCATTCGTCCCATCGCATCCACCAGCCCGAGATCGACCTCACCAGCGCGACGACCGCTACCGGCACGTGGGCCATGGACGACGTGGTCGTGATGACCGACTGGAACCTCACCATCCGCGGCGCCGCGTTCTACGAGGACGAGTACGTGAAGGTCGAGGGCGATTGGAAGATCGCCCGCACCGGTTACAAGCGGACCTATGAGGAGATGCAGCCTCGCGGGGACGTCGTCGGTCTGCGGCTCACCGCCAGCTGGTGGTCGACCGGCGGCATGAGCGAGATCGACGTCTGATCCGTCGGCTTCGGTCCTGCCGGCCGAGGCATGAACCCTTGATGGCGTGGCATAATAATGGCATAGTTGTGGCATGCCCCGGACGCGAGTCAGCACGACGGTCGACGAACACCTGTTGAAGCGGGCGAGGGAAGCTCGTCGCGGCTCGACCGACGCCGCCGTCCTCGATGAGGCGCTCATGGCCATGCTGGCGCGCGATCGCGCCGCCGAGCTCGACGCCAGCTACGCCGCCTACGACGAGCACCCGATTGATGAGCCTGACGACTGGGGCGATCTCGCCTCGTTCCACGAGGCCGCCCAGGCTTCGTCCCACGAGACTGCTCAGGCGTCGTGATGGCGACACCTCTGCGCGGGGAGGTGTGGTGGTGCGAGCTGCCCGACGTTGGCCGCCGGCCGGTGGTCGTGCTCTCCCGGGATGTGGCGATACCTCGACTGGGCCGAGCCCTCGTGGCTCCGTGTACGACCACCATCCGGGGACTGGCGAGCGAGGTGGTCCTGGAACCGGGTGTTGATCCCATTGGGCGCCCAACGGCGGTCAACCTCGATTCGGTCGAGAACGTCTCGTTGGTGGCTCTCGTCGGGCGCGTGGGTCGGCTGAGCGACCAGCGGATGCGCGAGGTCTGCGCGGCTCTCGAGGTCGCAGTCGATTGCACCGCCTGACCGGCCGGGGCGGTAGGTTCGCAATATGAGTGATACCTCTGACAACAAGCCGCCCACCGCTGAAGAGCTCGAAGCCGAACTCGAAGAGGTCGAGGAGGCCATCGAGAAGGGCAAGCACTCCGAGGCCGTCGCCAAGGATGGCGAGCGCCCCAAGGACTGGACCTGATCCTCGCCGACTGACGAGGCGAGCGAGTCGCATGAATTCGATCGTTCCCCAAGATGGCTGACGAGCCCGTTGACTGGCGGCTCAACATGACCCTTGACGACGCGGTGATGGCCACTGACCTGGGCGCCGTCCGACATTCATCG
>JAYUBX010000213.1:0-13839 GCA_043740665.1 Candidatus Neomicrothrix sp. | reverse complement strand
CCACCCGCAACGCCGCCCCGGCCGACCCCGCACGGTTCGCGACCGAGAACAACTCGTTGTGCGACTCGCGGCCGAGAACCCGACGTGGGGTTACCGGCGCGTCCACGGCGAACTCGTCGGCCTCGGCCACCGCCTCGCACCGTCCACGGTGTGGGCGATCCTGAAACGCCACGGCATCGATCCCGCCCCGAGACGCACCGGACCGACCTGGACCCAGTTCCTCACCACGCAGGCCCGCGGGATCATCGCCTGTGACACCTTCGTCGTAGACACCGTCGGACTCCGCCCACTCCACGTCCTGTTCTTCATCGAACACGCCACCCGACGTGTGCACCTCGCCGGCATCACCGGCCATCTCACAGGAGGCTGGTGCACCCAAGCGGCGCGCAACCTCGCCATGAACCTCGACGTCAACCGGTTCCGCTTCTTGATCCGAGACAACGCCACCGTGTTCGTCGCCACCTTCGACCAGGTCTTCACCACGAACCGGCTCGACGTGATCCACACCCCACCCGGAGCGCCACGCGCCAACGCCACCGCCGAACGCTTCGTGCGCACCGCCCGAGCTGAACTACTCGACCGCACCCTGACCTGGAACGAGCGCCAACTCCGGGGTCTGCTCGTCGAGTACCTCGAGCACGACAACGACCACCGACCCCACCGCGGCATCAACCAGGACTCCCCAAGCAGCGTCGACCAGGAGCCGGCGGAGCCTGTCCCGATCGAGCTGATTCGCCGACGGCGAATCCTCGGTGGCCTGATCAACGAATACCACCACGCCGCCTGACCGGCGGCGCACCAAGACCTCCCGCAGGCCCGCCCGACCCGCTTCGTCGCGCCCGGCCCGGGCGGCACCCACCACCGAAATCGCCCATGAACGCCTCGATCGAGTTTCCGGCACCTACACGCTCTACGGGGGCATGTCGAAGGGCGAACGCAACCGGATCAAGATCAGGGTTCGGACCGCCATGGCGAGCCAGGCTGCGATCGAAGGACGCTTCCTGGGCGGACGACCACCGTACGGCTACCGATTGGCTGACGCGGGCCCTCACCCCAACCCTGGGAAGGCCGCCGACGGCAAGCGACTGCACATCTTGGAGCCGCATCCGGAAACAGCACCGGTCGTGAAGCGGATCTTCACCGAGTACCTCGGCGGCGACGGCATACGCGTGATCGCCGAGCGACTGACCGCCGACGACGTTCCCTCTCCGTCCGCCCACGACCCCGGGCGCAACCGCCATCGCCAGCACTCGGGCGGCGCGTGGGCGAAGTCGGCGGTACGTGTGATCCTGCACAATCCGCGTTACACGGGCCGACAGGTCTGGGCACGTCAGCGCAAGGACGAGGATCTGATCGATCCCGACGACGTCGCTCTCGGTCATGAGACCCACATGCGGTGGAACGAGAAGGACGCGTGGGTGTGGTCCGAGCAACTCGTGCATGAGCCGCTTGTCGACGCCGAGACCTTCACGGAGGTCCAGCAGGTGATGGCCTCGCATGTCCGGGTCGCCCGCCCCAAGACGGTGAGGTCCACCGAGCGGGCCTACCTCCTCCGCGGGCTGCTCTTCTGTGGCCTGTGTGGTCGCCGCATGGGAGGCAACTACAACCATGACAAGGCTCACTATCGGTGCACCTACCCCGCGCAGTACGCGGAGAAGAAGGGAATCGAGCACCCGCGCGCTGTCTACCTGCGCGAGGACCGCGTGGTGCCTGCGCTCGATGAGTGGCTGGGGAGGCTCTTCGACCCGGCCAACCTCGACGAGACATGCAAGCAACTCGCCGCCGTCTTCGAGGAACACGAGGACACGACGCGCGTAGAACACGCTCGTCGAGCGCTGGCCGACTGCGACGACCGACTCGCCAAGTACCGCGCCGCTCTGGAGTCCGGTGCCGATCCGGCAATCGTGACGGGTTGGATTGCCGAGGTCACGTCCGAACGAAGCCGAGCTGATCGGGCCCTGCGATCAGCAACACCTTCCGATGTTCCCTCGGCAATGGACCTGCGGGCGCTCATCGTCGAGCTCGGCGATATAGTCGCCGTGCTCAAGACGGCGGAGCCCAAGGAACGAGCCACTCTCTACGGAGCCCTCGGGCTACGGCTCACCTGGCACCCCGACCAGAAGAAAGTCCTAGTCGAGGCTCAGCCAGCGCGTGTGCTAGCTGGTGGTGTCGGAGGGGGGACTCGTACCTTAACCCCACGGGCTTTTCGCCCTTCCGAGTACCTCGTGGCCGCGTGAGGCCAGGGATGCCGTTCCGTTGCTCGGGAACGACTCCCTACCTACATACCCACCCCAAAGTCGACGGTGGTCGCCCGATTCTTCGCTGCCGCCGGGTTTGCCTTGCGCCGGCGGCTCAGGCTCGGCGCTCCTTCGGTCTCCAGACACCGTTGCCGAGGAAGCGGTGGGCCATCGCCCAGGCCGTGCCGGTGGCTCGCTTCTTCGCGCTCGTGGCACGGGGGCCGGTCCATCCGGAGTCGACGGTGTCGCGGAAGATCTCGAGCCACCGATCGAACAGCTCCGGAGTGAACGGGTCTTCGTCGTGCAGGTGGCGGTGGATCTCGATGGCGTCGATCTGGTAGCTCGGGGCGTAGAGAAGGACATGGCACCAGTAGTCGGTGACCGAGCCGATGTGGGCTTGCCAGTCGATGAACCCGGGTCCGAACGTGAAGTAGGGCTGAAGGAGGTCGTCTTGGACGACGTCGGCGTACTGGCGGGTCACCATTTCGAGGATCTCGTCGGGGGTGTCCAGATCCCGTCCTCGGTGCGGCCACGACCCTGAACCTCGAGGGCTCTCGACGGTTCCACTGGTCGGTACTGGGGTCGGATGAGGTGATCGGTAGAACTGGATGTAGAACTCGGCGTCGGTGGACGGCTCGACGTGGTGTTCGATGCCGGGGGCGATGATGGCGGTGTCGCCCGCATCGAGTCGCTCGTCGCGTGGGTCGGTGCCCTCGAGGTCGTAGTAGTGGACGCTGCCGGACTGCACGCGTAACTCGGCCCACACGGTGGTGCGGTGCGAGACGGCGAGCGGCTCGGGTAGCGAGGCGGCGTCGAACCGGGGGGTTCGTCGGGCCTCCACGAGGCCGGCAGGAAGTTGAGGCTCGCTCATCGGGCGGTTCCTTTTCGGGCTCGCCGCCGTGAGAGAGGACGAGTGCGGGGGTTGAGAGGTCGCGGATCCGGGCTGCCCACTGCTGGCGGGATCAGCTCGGGCGCGGCCGGTCGCGTTGATGTGGACTGCGCGATGCTGCCTGCATGAACCTGACCTCGCTTGCTGCCGCCCCTGCATACGACCCCGAGCGGGTGGTGGCTGAGGCGTTCCTCGAGGGTTCGCAATCGAATGTGCGGGTGATTCGGCTCAGTCCCGGCCAGACGTTGCCTCCGCACACCCACGGGGCGTCGGATCTCATGCTGTTCGTGGTCGAGGGCGAGGGGATGCTCACCACGGCGGAGGGCCAGGTGGTTTTCGCGGCAGGATCGCTCGCCTTCTACCCCGGGACCGAGGAACTGCGCATCACCAATGCCGGGTCGGTCGGACTCACCCTGCTGGCGTTCCTCGCTCCCCCGTTCCCGCCTCGCCCTGCCTCCTGACCGCGCTTGGCCGCCCGATGTCACGACGGCCTTCTCACCGGGTCACCGTAACCCAGGCGACAGGTTCGTGAACGGGCCGCGGTTCGGCAATCGGCCGGGTCACGCGGGCAGCGGCGCTCGAGCGCGCTGACTGTGACGAAAGGAATGGTGATCTCTTCGTGGGGGGCGAAGGTGGAGGTCAGCTCGGGCTCGGCGGTCATGCGGTGAGGATCGCGACGAGGAACTCCGAGGCGTGGGTGAAGGGGCGCAGGTCCCAGCTCTCGAGGAGCACGCCGGCGGTGAGTCCCGCTCGTTCGACATCGCCGAGGAACTCGTCGAAGGCGTAGCCCCGCCCGGCGCCGAAGCCGACTGCGGCCCGTCCCCCCGGACGGAGGTGGGTCCGGAACCGATCGAGCACCGCGACCCGGGTGCTCGCGGCGAGGAACGGCATGACGTTGCCCGCGCAGACGATGGCGTCGAACCCGTCGGTGATCCCCCGGGCCGGAAGGTCGAGCTCGGCCAGGTCACCGACCAGCCAACGCGGACCAGGATGGTCTTGCTCGGCGGCGGCGATGAGGAACGGATCGACGTCGATCCCGACCACCTGGTGGCCGGCTTGCGCCAGCGCCGAGCCCACCCGACCTGGGCCGCATCCCGCGTCGAGGATGCGGGCGCCCCGAGCCACCATGGCGTCGACGAAGCGGGCCTCCCCGGCCAGGTCGTCACCGCTGGCGACCATGGCTCGGAACCGCTCCACGTACCAGGTCGAGTGTCCGGGGTTCTCGCGGATGATCTCGACCCAGCGGCTGGGTTCGACTCCTTCAGAGACAGCGTCACTCACGCGGGCGTCTCGGCTTCGAGCGCGATTACCGCCGGGAACAGCAGGTTGTTCTCCTTGTAAACATGGAGGTGGGTGTCGGCTTCGAGTTCCTCCAGCCCGTCGTAGAGCGCCGTGTAGCTCGCGCACGCGTCATCGGGGATGAGGTAGCCGTCGGTCACGGCGCGCAGTTGCTCGAGGAGCTCACCCGCCCGGTCGTGTTCACGCACCATCGCGGAGATCGGGTTGCGCAAGGTGCCACAGTGGAACGTCGGTGCGGTGTCCACGGCGACGAGCTCGCGGATCATGGGGAACAGCACTCGCTCCTCTTTGGCGAGGTGGGGCTCGAGGTCGTCGCGCAACTCACCGTAGAGCCGCTGCACCTCGAGCAGCTCGGGGTGGCGGCCGCCGTGCACCTGGGCGACCTTGTCGGACAAGGCCGTGAGCCTCGGGAACTCCTCGTGAAGGTACGCGTGGTGCGTGGCTTCGAGGTGGTCGACGAGGTCCACCGGACCGAACGTGGCCCACGACGCGATGTCGCCGGCTTGCACGGCGCTGAGCGCGGCGACGGTCTCGTCGGTGTCGAGTCCCTGATTGATGCACGCCTCCGCCAGCGTGCGTTGACCGCCGCAGCAGTAGTCGAGCGAGCGGCGCTCCAGTTCACGGGCCAGCGCGGGCCGCTGGGTCACGAGATCGGCGAGCGTGATGGACGAGTCGATGGTTACCGACATGGTTCTCCTCAGGTTGTAGTGAGAGCAAGCCCAGCCGTGATCACCACGGCGAGGCCGAACACGAGCTGTTGCACGCCGACGATCACGGCCCGGGGGGGACGGGTCCGGGCGAGTACCACTTGGACCATCGCGAGGGCGACGACTGCACCGGCGGCCACGACCGGCAGCCATCCGACCGCAACACCGATCGCGGCGAGCGCCACGGCTGCGCCCTGGGCAAGGTCCTGGGCCCAGCGCCGGTGGGGCTGGAGCTTCAGGCGTCGGAGTTGGAACCGGACGAACGGCAGCGACGCCACTGCTCTCGCCACGATCACCAGCCACGCGCCGGCCGCGAGGACCGGCTCGCCGTCCGCGGCGAGCACGATCGCGGCCGCGACCCCGCCGATGCCGACGGTGCCAGCCAGCTCGGGGACCAGCCGGCGGCTCCGGCTGCGCATGTCGAACCAGAGCTCGAGCGCGATCAGCGGGACGGCAGCGAGGAGCGGGATCCAGAATGGGCCTGACGCTGTCGCGACGGCCATGCCCAGCAGCACGAAGAGCACGGCGATCTCGGCCGCAGCGATGAGCGCCGCGGTCCGGGTGCGGGGCAAGCTTCGGTGCCGCCACGAATCGACGAGCACGACCTTGGCCGGGGTCCGGGCCACGAACGCGAGCATGGCTGCGGCACCGATCGCGACGCCGGCCCAACTTGGAACCACGATCAGACCGAGGAGCACCGGCTCGAACGTGAGGCCCCACCCGCCATGCTCCGACGGCACAGCGACCGATCGCCACACCCGCCGCGGTCGAGCGGGCGCCGTTGCCGTCATGGGCGGGCCGACGGGCGCGCTGGCCACGCTCACCGCTTCCCTTCCGTCGGTGGTGTCGAGCTCGGGGCGTCGATCAGCACACTCATGGCCCGGGCGAGGCACGCACTGGCCTCGACGACTTGGGCTTCATGCAACCCGGGTTGAGCCATGGTCTGCATGGGGCCACCTCTCGTTTTTCTAGCTGTTGCTATAACTATAATGGGAGGGTTGCTGGTTCTCCAGCCGGTCAGCGGGTCGGGAGCGCACCACCGGAAGCGCCTGCGCATCCTCGTCACTCAAGCCGCCCACCCGCAGGAACGCGCCCAGATCCCTCAGCGTCATGGCAAGTCGGTCGAGGTTCTCGGCGTGCGAGTTCGGGACGAGGTCGACGTCCTTCGTCGTGCGTGCCGCACCGTAGAACCGCGCTGCCATCCCACCGACGAGGAGGTACTCGACACCATGGCGGTCCCGCGATTCGATGATCCGGCGGATGTCGAGCGCCGGTCCGTCGCCGTCAGCCGTTGGCGCTGGCGCTGGCGGCACGACTCGCCCTGAGCTCGTCGAAGAACGCCCGCACCGCAGGCGCCGAGTCGAGGCGACGACCGTCGTCGGTGATCGACACGTCGTCCGTAGTAGGCGGTTCGACGCTGGCGAGGAGCGCCTCCACCTCAGCCCAGTCGTAGTGCTCTTTCACTCTGGACATGACTGCCAGTCTACGACCGCAGTGAGCCACGACCCGGAAGGAAAGGGAGGGCGCCGCTCCGCCGCGATTGGACAACGGGCTGGTGGCGGAGCGAGTCGGCGTCGGCTTCGGAAGGCCGAGTCGTCCATCTGATCGAGTGTCGGAGGGGGGGACTTGTACCCTCACCCCACAGGCTTTTCGCCCCTCGGAGTACTCGGTGGCCGCGTGAAGCCAGGGCAGCCGGTCCGGTGTCCAGGCACGACTCCCCTACTTGCATACCCGCCCCACAGTCGACGTTGGGCGCCCAGAAATCTCGGGCTATCGAGTCATCTGGGCGCACGGCTGGCCCCGGGCCGAGCTGTTCGCTCCCCTCGAGCAGACCCTCGCCGAAGCCGGCATCGGTCGCGCCGTCGAGCGCAGCGCCGTCACCGATCTGATCGGCGGACTCGTCCTCAGCGCCGCCCAACGCGAGGAGCGCCTCGGCACCGATCCGACCGTCAGCGCCTTCGTCGGCGCCGCCATCAACGGACTGCTCCCCCGCCCCGCCAAACGCTGACCTTGGCATGGCCGTCGAGGTCAGGGAGCGGGAGCACGCTTCGGAGCCCACGCCGGATAGTCGATCCCGGCCGCTCGGTTGATCACGAAGCCCTGGATGACGAGTAGGAGGACGGCGAGCATCAGCACCGCGATCTGCTGGGGCGTGCGCAGGATGCCGAGCGAGACAATGAGCGTCGTCGCGCCGGCCGGCGGGTGCGGGACCTTGAGCCACACCATCAGGCCGCTCGTGAGCCCGAGGGAGAGAGCGGCCGCTCCGACACGGGGCCAGGTGACCTGGGTGGCGAGGGCGGGAGGGGCGTAGCGGAGGCCGAACACGATGAGCGCCAGGAAGCCGGCGGCGGCGCCGATGCCGTGGCCGGCGAGCGTGTTGCGGGGGCACGCGGTGACGACAATCGGCGTGTAGAAGAGCAGGAACGCGGTCGGGCCGAGCGACGGGAAGATGAACGGCTGGCCGGTGAGCAGCGCGGCGGCCGCCATGAGAGCAATGGCGATGACGCCGTTGACGAACGCGAAGGCGCCCATGATGCCGGTCGATGAGTAGCGATCGACCAGGTAAGGGATGCGCATCCGGTCGCCGAGGCCGTGAATGATGGCGGCCATGTCGCCGCCGATCGGTCCCGGCCGCTGCGGCTTGGGTTCGACTTCCTCGTCGCTCACGCTTACGAGCTCCTCAGGTAGCGGTAGAAGCCGGCTGAACTCGCGGCGAGCACGACCGAGAACCCGGTGGCTGCCCACGCTTGGCCGTTCTGGCCGACCAACAGCGCATCGAGCCCGACGATGAGCAGGAATATCTGCAGGGTCAGGAGCACGAGGACCATGACCCCGACGGTGCTGGTCACGGCCCGTCGACGTCGCATCAGTGGCCCTCGCCCTTCACAGCCCACACCATGCCGTCGTCGCGGACCTCCACCTCGATGCGCCCGAGGGGGTGTTGTGGAGGACCCGAGATCACGTCACCGCTGCGGGCGTCGAAGAAGCCCTCGTGGCAGGGGCACTCCATCTGCTGGGTGTCGGCGGAGTGGTAGACGACACAGCCGAGGTGGGTGCATTTCTGGCTGAAGGCGTGAAGGTCGCCGTTGTCGAGGCGTATGAGGATCGCTGGGTCGTCGGCGCTCGGGTACCGGAACAGGTAGGAGCCGTTGACCGGCACGTCGGTCAGCGCCACAATCGACTGCGGCGTACCGGTGTTGATCTTGCGCAACGAGGTCCAGGCGGCGATCCCGACGCTGCCTGCGGCGAAGGCACCGGACGCGAGGACGAGGTAGCGGACGAACTCGCGACGGGTGACGTCTTCCTCGCCGGCGGCGGTGAAGGGGAAGTCCTCACGCCACACGGGATCGTCCACCGGAACCCATGCCGGCTCCGAGTCTCGCGGGGATGATTCCCCCAGCGACGGTGGCCGCTCAGCCATCGGAGGCGCCCGAGGCCGCGTCCTCCAGGGCGAACGGGTCGTCGAGCCAGTGCGGATCGCCTCGGTCGCCGAGCACGTCGAACGGTCCGTCGATGTGGGCGACCGTGTGTACCCGGGTCGACACCTTTTCCCGGCCGAAGAGCCACTCGTCGACGAGGAAGCCGGTGCGGGTCTCGGCGAACTCGGCATGAGTGCCATACCAGAGGGCCTGACTCGGGCACACCGAGGCACACATCGGGGCGAGCCCCTCGGAGGTGCGGTCAAAGCACATGTCGCACTTCATCATCTGGTCGAGGGCGGCGAAGTAGCGAGGCACCCCGAATGGGCAGGCAACCACGCAGTTGCTGCATCCGATGCATCGCGGCTTCAGCGCGGACTGCACTACGCCGTCCTCGTTGACTTTGATCGCGTCAGCGGGGCACACCTCGGCGCAGGTGGGGTCGGTGCAGTGCATGCACACCATCGGGGCGGACTGGGTGGTGACGCCCCGTTCGAGGAAGTCGAGGTGGATCAGCGACTGGCCTCGGTGGGTTCCGCACTCGCCGCACGCCTGGACGCACGCCTCGCAGCCGATGCACCGGCTTTGGTCGACGACGAAGACGGACTCGGCATCGTGGTATCTCGGGGTCATGTCGACCACCTCTCGTCGGGTCCGGTCTTCAGGGCGAGGTCACGGTCGTCGACCGTTCCGGTTCCCGGCCCGACCCGTTCGACGCGCACGGCCGACACCTTGTACTCCGGGATCTTGGACAGCGGGTCGAGGGCCCGGTTGGTGAGTTGGTTCGCGGCTTTGTTGCCGGGCCAGTGGTACGGGATGAACACGGTGTCGGGCCGGATGGTCGCCACGACCTTGGCCGGAAGCGTCATCGAACCTCGCCGCGAGGTGACCTGCACCCGGTCGCCATCGGCGATGCCCATGGTGGCCGCGAGCGTCGGGTGCATCTCACACAGTGGCTCGGGGTACTGGGCGACGAGCGGGCCGATGCGCCGGGTCTGGGTGCCCGACAGGTACTGGCTCACGACCCGTCCGGTCGTCAGCCATGTCGGGTATTCGTCGTCGACGACCTCGGCGGGGGGTCGGAAGGTGATCGCGTTGAACCGCCCTTTTTCATCGGCATGGAAGAACCGCCCGCCTTCGAAGAGCCGCGGCGTTCCGGGGTGGCCCGGTTCGGGGCAGGGCCAGAAGATGCCGTGCTCGGCCTCGATGCGGTCCCAGGTCATGCCGAAGTAGTCGGCGGTCCCGCCGTGCGAGGCGAGCTGCATCTCGTCGAACAACTCGCGGGTGGAGGTGTAGGGGAAGTAGCGCCCCTGGCCGAGCCGCTCGGCCAGGTCGACGATGATCTCCCAATCCAGCCGGGCCTCCCCCGGCGGCATGACCGCCGCGTTGATCTTCACCGTGCGACCTTCGACCGTCGTTGTGGTGCCGTCATCCTCCTCCTGAAGCGACCCGGGCAGCACCACGTCAGCGTGGAACGCGGTCTCGGAGAGGAAGAAGTCGATCACGGTGTAGAACTCGAGCTTGTCGAGCGCCTCGGCCGTGAACGTCGAGTCGGGCAGCGAGACCATCGGGTTGAAGCAGATCGATAGGAGCCCCTTGATCTCGCCGGCGTGGATCGCGTTCATGATCTCCTGGGCGGTCAGGCCCTTGCCGGGGATCTCGTCGACGCCGCAGCCCCACACCGAAGCCACATATTCGCGGTGTTCGGGGTTGGAGATGTCGCGGTTGCCGGGGAGTTGCTCGCACTTGTGCCCCTGCTCGCGTCCGCCTTGCCCGTTGCCCTGACCGGTGATGGTGGTGACTTCGCAGCCCGGTTTGCCGTACTTGCCGGTGGCGAGTCCGAGGTTGATGCACGACATGACATTCTCGACGCCCTTGGTGTGGTGCTCGATGCCGCGGGCGTGCAGCAGCATGCCGGTGGCCGAGGTGCCCCACAGCTCGGCGGCCTCTTCGATGCGGGCCGCCGGCACGCCGGTGATCTCGCTGCCCCAGGCCGGCGTGTAGTTGCGCACGGCGGCAGCCGCTTCGTCGAAGCCGACGGTGTGCTGGTCGATGAAGTCGTGGTCGAGCCAGTCGCGTTCGACGAGGATGTGCAGGATCGTGCCCATGAGCGCCGAGTCCGTCCCGGGACGGAGCCCGAGGAAGACGTCGGCCGTCCGGGCCAGAGGCGTCACCCGAGGGTCGGCCACGATGACCTTGGCGCCGCGGTCGCGTGCGCGCCAGATGTAGCTGGTCGTGATCGGTGCGCATTCAGCCACGTTGGCGCCGGCGACGAACACGACATCGGCCAGAGGGATGTCCGACCACGGGTTCGACGCCCGGTCGACACCGAGGGCCATCTTGTTGGCGACGCCGGCCGACACCATGCACAGCCGGCCGTTGTAGTCGAGGTTCGCGGTGCCGATGCCAAGTCGAGCGAACTTGCCCATCAGGTAGGACTTCTCGTTCGTCAGCGAGACCCCGGACAGCACTGCGAAGGAATCGGCGCCGTGTTCGGTCTGGATGCGGCGCACCTCGCTCGCCACTCGATCGAGAGCAGCGTCCCAACTGGTCTGGCGGAAGCCGCCGTCGGCGTCGGGGTCGCGCTCAAGCGGGTGCAGCAGCCGGTCGGGGTGCCCGCCCTGGAGGTAGCGCTTGACGCCCTTCGGGCAGAGCTTGCCCTCGTTGAACGGGAAGTCGTACCACGGCTCGAATCCGACGACCTGCTCGTCGTGGACCTTCAGGATGATCCCGCATTGCTGCCCGCAGAAGCAGCAGTGCGTCTTGACTTCGCGGTCGATCTCGAGACCGGCGTCCCAGCCGCCAGGCGGAGCCTGGTTGAGGTGGGGGCCGTACTTGGCGATCAGCTCGTCCTCGCTGAGCGGTGGGTGTGCCATCAGCCGAATCCTCCGACGCGTGCGGTCTGGGTCAACGCCACGAGCTTCCGTCGACAACGCGGGCACACGTGCTGGTAGTTGCCGCCGCCCGGCGTCGAGTAGTCGAAGCCGACGAGCGGCAGCACGTCGATGAGGTCAGCCACATGGATCTGCGACGCGTAGGGCTCGTTGCATTCGGTGCACCGTTGCTGAGCACCGAGCTCGCCCTCACGCTTGTACTACGCCACCCCGAGATTCGCCGGCCTCTGGAAGATGTGGAAGAGCTTCCCGAACGGGATGTACATCAGCCCGAGGATCACGGTCATGGCGTGGACCGTCGTGAGGAAGATGTAGAAGCGGCCCTGGAGCCACAGGTTCGACACGGTGAGCGCGATGCCGGTGACCGACACCGCGAACAAGCCGGCGAGCGGGAGGAGGTCGGTCGATCGTTCGACGGCCACCGCGCCAGGGTCACGGAGCCGCCTCGACAGGAAGATGAACACGCCTGCCAAGACAAGAACCGCGGCGATGTCGAGCAGGTGGAAGATCACCCAACCGAACGGCCCGCGCGAGTCGAAGCTGAACGTCCCCGTGTTGGCGACGAACGCCTGGTACTCCCTGGCGTTCTGGCCGACCGATTCGAAGTGGAGCCAGCCGAAGACGAGCGGGAAGGTCGCCAGGGCGGCGAGGATGCAACCCCAGAAGACCAGCTGATGGGCGAGCCAACGGGTCCGGGACCGGTGGCGGATGAATCCCTGACCGAGCACCTTCGACCCGACCAGCGCTGGCAGCGCGGCCGAGTTGCGGGTTCGCCGGCCCCGCTGCGTGAACGACTGCCATCCTCGGCGGCTGAGCTGGGCGGTGGGCGGCCGGCGTAGCCAGATGACATAGCGGTACACCACCCCGAAGATGGCGAAGACCGTCCCGAATAGGTAGCCGATGAGCGCAGCATCGAACCACTGCAGCCCCCCGCTGCCGAGCGCGACGAGCGCCAGGGCGATGGCGACCGCAACGACCCCCACGCCAGGGCTCGACGATCAAGGGGAAAGGCTCCGCTCATGTTGAACCTCCATGGCTCACGGCGACGCTAGTCCTGAGCGCGACCCTCCGGCTGTGCCAGCTATCGGGCTCTCTACGACGAGTTGGCCGACCTCGAGCCCGACACCCACTCCCACGTACAAAGGAGAACAACCTGCTGCTCCCTGCCGTCGCCGAGCTCGAGGCTGCGCTCCGTCGCGGTGAGCCCGGCCACTGACCGGAGCCAACCTTGTCCGGAACCCGACCAGCACACGGAACCCGTCCCTCGAGATCTGACTCATCCATCGCCGCCCGATCAGCGGGAGGAGAAGGTGCTGATGACCGCGAGGACCACGATGCCGAGCACCACCCCGACCATCAGGAGGGTCGCCTTGAGTCTGGGGTGCGTCGGCACCGGCCGATGGACCGGTGAAGACCTTCGGACCCAACTGGTCACGGTGTACAGCCCCCTATCGCAGGCAATTGCACGGCAAACCGGACGAACCTGGGTCTCATGTTACTCTAGACGATACTAGAACAATAGGGAGGGTTCGCCATGACGCCGAAGCCTGATCCTGAGTCCGTCGCGGCATCCGGGGTGGCGAGCCTCCTCCGGATCGAGCTGGATTGCCCGTGGTGCCTGAACGCCACCATCCGCGCGCTCGAGGCCGACCCGCAAATCCAGTCGGTTCGAGCTCACAGCGCTGACGGATGCTTGGAGGTGAACCACCTGGGGACCGTGGAGTCCGTAGTGGAGACCATCAAGCGCGTCGGCCGCCGGATCGAAGTGGCATCCAACGGTGAGGCGGTGATGGCTCCGGCCGAAGTCGGCGTCGTCACCCAATGCGATCACCACACAGCTCCCGAGGTTCGGCGCATCACGATCGGAGCCGGCTGATGGCTGAGCACCCGCCGGTCGAATCGGTCGAGGTTGGTGGCGATCCGCCGTGCTGGGCCCACCTGTTCGGTGACGGGGACCAACCAATCCGAGATGAGCTCCTCGCTCGACTGGTTCGCGATCTGGCCGACGCGGTGATCATCTGCAACCCTGAGGGCACCATCGTGTTCTGGAACGCGGCGGCCACCAGGGTGTTTGGTTGGCCCGCGGATCAGGTCATGGGAGCGTCACTCGATGTGATCATCCCCGAGCGTCTCCGGGATCGCCACTGGCAGGGGTACCACAACGTCATGAAGACCGGCGAGACGTCATATGGAGACCGGCTCCTCGAGGTGCCTGCATTGCACCACGACGGTCGCACGCTCTCCATCGCTTTCACGGTGTCGCTGCTCCGCGGATCCGATGAAGGGCCGGTGCTCGGCATCGCTGCGCTGATTCGCGACGACACCGTACGCTGGCAGGAACGGCATCGGCTCGGCGAGGAACTCGACAGGCTTCGGTCTGCCGACCGATCGACC